>SKVE01000341.1 GCA_007129635.1 Planctomycetaceae bacterium | reverse complement strand
GTCCGCGCATTGATTCGGCAGTATCTAAACGCACCGCAGGTCCACCAGCGCAGTACGATCCTGGCCGAAATGCTTTCGCTGGAAGGCAGCACGCCCGCCAATGTGGCTCGTCTGCCGGCTCACATGAAACCCGCCGTCGAGACCGAGGCGACGGAATCGGAAGTGCCAGGATCTTTCACCTTGTCAGTACCCGGTTTGACGGGCGAGGGCGACTTCGAGTACCTGGTGCAATTGCCACCCGAGTACGATCCGTATCGTCTGTATCCCTGCATCATCACGCTCAACGGAGCGGGCAACACTCCCGAGCAGCAGGTCGCGTGGTGGGCGGGCGACTACCACGCGGATTTTCGCATGCGACTGGGCCAGGCTTCGCGGCAAGGCTATGTGGTGATCGCCCCCAAGTGGACCAAGCCGCACCAACGCGAATACGAGTTTTCAGCGCGCGAGCATGCAGCCGTCCTGTACGCGCTGCGGGATGCCTGCCGCCGTTTCTCGATCGATACCAACCGCGTATACCTCAGCGGCCACTCCATGGGCGGCGACGCCGCTTGGGATCTGGGACTGTCGCATCCGGATCTGTGGGCCGGCGTGATCCCCATCGTGGCGACCGCCGATAAATATATTTCGCGGTACTGGGAAAATGGCCGTTACGTCTCGTTCTATTTCGTCGCGGGCGAAATGGACGGGGATCGGATGACCAAAAACGCGATCGACTGGGACCGCTACTTGCGACCGCACTATAACACCACCATCGTCATGTATCAGGGTCGAGGCCACGAGCATTTTCACGACGAGATCCAGGAGATCTTTCAGTGGATGAATCTGCATCGACGCGATTTCTTTCCGGGGACCTTCGAATGCGTATCGCTGCGTCCGTGGGACAATTTTTTCTGGTGGGCCGAGGTCGATAATTTTCCGGCCGCATCGATCACGATGCCTGTGCATTGGCCGCCGACTGGCCGACCGGCACGGACCGAGGGTCGCTTGATGCAGAACAATCGGCTGATCCTTCGCACGGCGGCCACACAGGCGACCATCTGGTTGGCCCCCCAGATGGTTGACCTTAACAGCCATGTCTCGATTTCACTCAATGGACGGAACCTTCGCGAGGTTCCTGAGGCCAGTGTCGAGGTGCTGCTCGAGGACGTTCGGACTCGCGGCGATCGCCAGCATCCTTTCTGGGCCAAGATCGAAAGCTCCGGTCGAGGACGCTGACCGGTTGATCGCGGCCTTTGAAGTTGCGCATTTCGTCAGACTTCGCCCCCTCCGAGCTTGGCTCGGCGGTGCGGTGATTTTGCACTACGGGCAAACGCGCAACTTCAAAGACCCCGGCCGGTACCCGCGGCCGTGCTACCCTTTTGCAAACGCCAAGTGATTCAGCTAGAATCGATGCGACGGTGATACCACCCATTTTTTGTTTTGCTGGACTGGAGATTTTCATGACAAGCAAGAACGATCGACCTGGGATGACTCGTCGCGGTGTGCTGGGAGGCATGGCGGCGACGGCAGCGCTCGGATTTTCCGCTTCCTCAGCCTCGGCGAACCCCTCAGCGCCGTTGGATCCTCAGACGCTGGCGCACTTGGTCGTGTCGGTCGACGATGTGCCGACCGCCCAATTCGAATGGGGCACGCTGAAGTGGATGTTGAGTGCCGATCAATCGCCGGGCGCCGAGCAGACGCTGGGCATCTGCCAGATCTTTCCCGGCAAGATCAACCCATTGCACTACCATCCCAATTGCGAGGAGATCCTGTACATGATCGCCGGGCGTGGCAGGCATCGTCTGGGCGACGAGTCCGTGGAATTGACGCCTGGCATGGCCATCCGCATCCCGCAGAATGTGCATCACAATCTGGAGAACATCGGCTGGGAAACCATCCTTTGCTTGGTCAGTTTTTCGACAGGTAACCGAAAAATGGTGCACGTCCAGTAAGCTATGGCCGAGAAAATTCTTGGCCGGGAAGCCTGAAGACTCTCACCCGGCAAGCGCGGAGGATCGTTCTCGTCGGACGGAAATCGACACTCCAAAGAATTCACGGACTGTCATTAGATGTCGGACATCGAATCACTTCGGCTTGACGCGGGCGTTCATCAGAGTGAACACGGGCTCCACCGCTGTATGTCATAACGATTTCCTGTTGCCATTTTCTACGACCTGACAGACGATACGCTTGACATCGTAATCCAGCCGCGCTGACGCTGGGAGGCGTCAGATTACAAACCAAAGTGCGCGAAGAAACGCGTCTCGGAGTCGACATCGCCGATCACGACCAGTTCTGCATCGGCAGGCAGGGGAACGTGGGCGTCCGGATTGACATCGAAATCTTGGCCTTGGACAACGGCCACCACGTTGCAGCCCGTTTTTTGTCGGATGTTGCTTTCGATCAACGATTTTCCGATCAGGGCCGGGGGAACAGGCAGGCGAAAGGCGTCCAGGCCCTCGGCCAGCACCAAGATATCGGCCCGTTGCAGCAGATTGAACAACACGTTCGCACCTGTGGTGGCGTAGGACATCACAAAGTCGGCACCGGCGCGATGCAGCGTCGAAACGTTTCGTTCGAGGTTCGCGCGACCCAGAATATGGATATCGGGCCGCAGACGTCGGCAATAGATGGTCAGGTACACATTCATGTTGTCGTCGTGCGTCGTGATCACGACGGTCGACGAGTCGCGGATGCCAGCTTGTTCCAGGATCTCCAGCTCGGCAGCGTCGCCGCAGACCAGTTTGTCACGAGGAATCCAAGACTCGGGCTCCCGTTCCACGATGCGATAGTCGATTCCCTCGATGTCCAGCGATTCCGCAACCGCTCGACCTACACGGCCCCCGCCGATGATCAAGACCGGCTTGTCGCTGGTCTCGTAAATGCAAAACAATTCGTCGTAAGCGTCTAACTGTTGCCGTGACCCGGCCAGCACGAGCACCGAGGAGGATTGGACCAGGGTATCGGGACCGGCGATCTGAAAATGGCCACGATCCCAGACTCCGACCACATTCACGTTGGCATGGTCGCGCAGGCGGATGTTCTCCAGCGTGCGACCGACCAACGGAGTATTCAGCGCCGTCGCCTCGGCGATCATGACCTGGCCGAACTGGCCGACAACGCGGGTCTTGGCATCGCGTCCCAGAATCCGCCGCGCCAACGCCTGGCCCAGCATCTCGGGAATCTGCAGCACCTGGTTGCAACCGGCCAGTTGTAAGATATCGATCGAAGCGGGCGAGGCGGCGGTGGCGACGATCGGCACCGATTCGGAGATCTCCCGCACCGTGAAAGCGACGTTGGTGTTGGTGGTATCGGACCGATTCGATACCACCAGCGCCGATCGCTGTACTCCCGCACGACGATAGGTGTCGGGATCATCCAGATCCCCCAGCATGACGCTGTAGCCGTCATCGTGCCACATCAAGGCATCGGCCAAGTCCGGGACCAGAATTACATACGTTTGTTGGGAACGCTCCAGCAGTCGGATCAATGCTCCCTCGACGGCCCCCAGCCCCGTCAGGATGACATGCCCGTTGACCCGATGGGAGATCCGACGCGGCGCCCGAGCCGCAGCTTGAGCTTCCATCCAAGGCACGTAGAAGAACTGAATAAACATAAACGGCATCAGAACCAGCATGAACACCGTTCCCGACAGCAACACGACGACCGAAAAGACGCGTCCCAGATCGGACTGAAAAGTGATATCACCGAATCCCAACGTGGACATGACGACCAGCACCCAATAGACGGCAGTCGCCCAACTGTGTTGTTGGCCCTCCAGTTCCATCACCAAGTGAAACGTCACGGTGTACACGGTGACCAAGACGGCGAACATGATCAGCAGTCGCCCCAGCACCAGAAAATTTCGGCGCCGCTGCGGATTGGTCAGGAAACTCAAGACAACCGGTAAGGACTTCATCGGCGCTCACTGCGGGTCGGGTTGAGTGGGCTGAGGACACGGCTCGACTTCCTCCGTCGAAACATGCTCGACTTCCCCAGCGGGTTCAGGAGCCTGGTCACGGATCAAGCTCAGGATCGCCGAGGCGGGGATGGTGGTCTTCAGCACCATCTGCAGATTCCGGTCGATGCCATCCTGGCGGCTGTAGTAGATGGATCGTGTTGAGGTCGCGATCGAAGCCAGTTCTCCGCGAGCATTAAAGATGCCCGCGCCGCTGGAACCTTTGGCGAAATCGGCCGTGATCGCCATGCGAGGCCGACCGTCCGCCGGACCGGATCCACGTCCACGAAAGTTTCGGGCGACGATCCCCGTGGTGACGGTGTAGTAATTTCCCGAGGGGTGCGTGATCGCCGTGACGGCTTCGCCTGGTAGGTCGCCCGTGGACAAGGGGGCGGTTGCAAACCCGCAGCCTTGCACTCGAAAAATTGCCAGATCATCCGCCAACGAAGCGGCCAGGATCTCGACGATAGGATAAAAGGCCCCATGAAAGGTGACGATCCCGAAGACGGCTTTCGATTCCTCCTTGTTCTGAGCGATCACATGATGGTTCGTCACGCCGATGCCAGCGGCCGTCAGCATCACACCTCCGGCGATGGATGCATGCCAGTCGTCGCATCGCGGACACTTGAACAAGTAGGCAAGTCCCACCACCGAGTCGCGGCGAGCCGAGTAGATTTCGGCTGGTTTTAGCGGCCCTGCAAGTTGGCTCGGCGGCAAGGCGATCGCATGGTGAGTTCTGGCAGCCAGTTGCTCATTCAATTGAGCGGCAGGCACACAATCGGGATCGACCAACCACTGTCGCAGCGAATGGGTGGCGGACCGCAGGAATGCCTGGTCATCGATCAGATCCGGTTC
>SKVE01000758.1 GCA_007129635.1 Planctomycetaceae bacterium | reverse complement strand
TGGCAGCGGCGTCGTCGAGCGCAACGAAAGAGGTCTGACAGCGCATCATCATTCCAGGCTCGCAGCTTCAGGTACCCCGCAGCCAGCAGCACGCCGTCTTCGGGGATCGTTTCCGGTGCGATCGATTCGCCGGTGAACCGCTCGGCGGCCCCCAGCGCGCCGATATACCGCCGGTCCTCGCCTTGAGCGCGATACACCAGGGTCGTCGGTGTCGCGCATCCCGGTTCGCGGCGAACATCGCGAAGGTCAAGGCCCAACGTGTCCAGTTGTGTCATCAGCAGGTCGCCGAACGCATCGTCTCCCAGGCTGCCGACAAACCGAACGGACTCGCCCAGTCGCCGAAGGGCGATCGCTGCGTTCAAAGCATTGCCGCCGGGGCAGAAGACGATGCGATCGGTCATCGACACTTCGCCTGGCTGGGGAAGCTTGGGCATCGGGCTGGCGAGTACATCCGCCGTCATGTCACCGATGCAAAGCACCCGATGCTTGGAAGTTACGGCGGTGACTGGCAGCGATGGGCACATGCATGCGATCCTGTTGTGTTCCGGATCAGGCTCGGTCCTACCTACGAGCGGTCGATCAGAATTCTGCCTTCCGTTGGAACCGTTCGAACGCGGCGCGGCCAAAGGCGGCAAGCCCCTGCTCCAGCGTCGCCAGGATTTCGTCGGTGCTCTTGCCGGCGGCGCCGCGAGCGGTCGAGATCAAGTGATCGCATTCGTTGGCGTCCATGAAGCGAGCGGCCTCCAACACTTCGCGCATGTCCTCGGCGGGTATGGCCAAGAAGCCGTGTTTGTCCGCGTGGATCAACTGGCCGGGCGTAACCTGGCGACCGAACACCTGGACTTCGCCACCCCAGTGTACGGGGCAGGCGTGAGCATGTCCCACGCACAGGCGGCGTGCCAACGCCTTGAAGCCCGCATTGGTCATTTCGTCCACGTCACGGATCGCGCCGTCAACGATTGTGCCCACACAGCCGAGTGCTTTGTGGATGTTGCTGTTGACCTCGCCCCAGAACGCACCGATGGTGCGCGGCTTGTCCAGATCCTGGACGACGACGATCTTCGGTCCAGGCTCGACCGCGACGTAACGGTAGTAGTCGAGCCATGCGTTCTGACTCTTTTTGTGTTCGCGGTTGCTGGGCTCGCATACGACGGTGACCGCATAGCCGACCATCACGCCCATCTGCGGCATGAAGTCGCTGACTTCCTCCTGGTTGAAGGCATCGGCGGCGGCGTTGCGCCGGGTGATTTGCTCCCAGCCGTTGTAGATGGTGGGTGTGTTCCAGCGTTTGAGCTGGAGCAGATCGCCATGAGACAATATTGAGGTTGGAGTGTCCATCGGTTTCCTTTCAGTATTCGAAACCTTGCGGGATCGACCAGTGCCCGGTTTGACGGTAGGTCCGCCCCAGCAAACGATTGGCCGCATCATCACCCACGACTTGCTCGGCGCTGGTGTCGACCTGCAGCGTGTGCCCCACGCGCAGGGCGGCGTTGGCCAGATGGACCAAAGCCACGGTGTCATGGCCGATGGCCACGTCGGCGTTGGGCTTCCGCCCAGTGCGGATCGCATCCAGGAAGTCGGCGTAATGGTTGCCGACCAGGCTCGGCGGATCCTTTGGCTTGGCATCCTCGATCCGCTTGTTCCGTTCGCCGTACACCGCGATTCTGCCGCGTTTGCTCAGGACCATTTTCCCTTGGGTGCCGTAGAATTCAGCGCCGCTGTCGACGTTGTGCGGATAACAGGTGTCCCACAGCCGCATCTCGAAGATCAATTGCCGCCGATTGCCCACTCGTCCGTCCCCGGGCCATTCGAACAAGCAGTTGGCCGTGTCGGCGAATTCTTGATCGTCATCGAAAAAGTACTTTCCGCCCACAGCCGTGGCCGTGCTCGGCAACCCCTCCACACCCAGGCCCCAGCGGGCATAGTCGATTTCGTGCGTGCCGTCGTTGCCGATGTCTCCGGTGCCGAAATTGTACCACCAATGCCAATCGTAGTGGAACCGGTTCTTCTGGAAAGGCATCCATTCGGCCGGCCCCACCCACAGATCGTAGTCCACTCCGGGCGGTGGATCGCTGGGACGCTCGCGACCGATGCTTCTTCGACGCTGGATGTTCCAAGCTTTGGCGACCAGCACTTCGCCAATCACGCCCTCGCGAAGCATCTGGATGGCGTTGGCGATGAACGGATCCGAGCGGCTTTGCGTGCCATGCTGCACCACGACCTGGTTTCGACGAGCGGCTTCGAGCAGCCACCGGCTTTCGCGCAGATCGTGACTCTGCGGTTTTTCCACATACACGTGTTTTCCCGCCTGGCAGGCCAGGATGGCTGCCGGTGCGTGCCAATGATCGGGCGTTGCCACAACGACGGCATCCACTGCCTTGTCGTCCAGGATCCGGCGCAGATCGCCCACAGCGTACTTGGCATGGACCTTTGCCTGAACCTGATGACGGCGCGATGCGTCCGGGTCGCACACGCCAGCGATATGGGCGATCCCGGCGAAGGCGTTGGCCAGGCTGGCGCCTTGACCGCCACAACCGATCATACCAACGGCGATTCGCTCATTGGCGCCCCTGGCGTTGATGCCGCCGCCCCAGGCCCACGCGGCGGTGGCCGCCGAGGTTGCTGCGGTGTGTTTTAGAAAAGATCTTCGATTCCGGTCACTCATGGTAAGTCTCCAGTGGGTTAACGCTTTTTGTCGCCGTTCAATCAAAGGCGCGAAGGATGGCACTGTTGTCGGCGTCGCCGAAGCCGGCTCGCTCCGCCGCTTCCAGCAGCCGACGGTGTGTTTCGGTCAGCGGCAGTTCCTGGCCGGCGGAAACCGCAGCATCCAGGATCAGCCGGATGTCCTTCAAGTGCTGCGATAGACGGGCCTGGGTGCGGAAGTCCCCTTCGACCATCTTTTGGCCTTTGGTGTCCATGATTCGGGAATAGGCCATGCTGCTGGTCAGCACCTCCAAGGCGGCCTGCAGGTCGATTCCCAGTGCTCGGGAAAAAGCCAGGCCCTCGGCCAACGCCGCACGGTTCAGCCCGAGCACCAGGTTGCTGACCAGCTTCATCCGGGATCCACTGCCGCAAGGTCCCGCGTAGATCGTCTTCTGCACACAGCAGTCCAACAAATCGCGGCACGCCGCAAAAGCTTCGTGCGGCCCGCCAACGATTGCGGTCGCCTGGCCGCGCCGAGTCTGCTCGCTGGAGCCCGAGATGGGTGCATCCAGGTAATGCACGCCTTGGGCGGCCATGCGGGCTCCCAGCCGCTCCGTCTGCTCCGGCTCGCCGGTCGTCGTGTCGATCAGGATCTGGCCCGGCCGCAGCGCGGTGTCCAGTTCGCCAAGCACCTCCTCGACGGTGTCGGTTGTGTACAAACTGATCAGCACCCGATCGCAGACGGCCAGCGGGTTATCCGCCCACCGCGCCCCGCGGGCCACCAGCGGATCGGCCTTTTCTCGCGACCGATTGTACACCCACACCGTATACCCGGCCTGCAGCAAACGCTCCGACAGCGCCGTACCCATCAGCCCAAGACCGATCATCCCCACGTTGCTGGTATCCATCAGAACCTCATTTCCAAACGGTCGCCCTGTGCGTGACAATTCGAGCGTATCACCGGACCTCCGAAGTCACATGATCGTCGATCGCGATCTGCGGTCCGCACCTGCTGGCGAGCCATCGCGATCGGTGGCGAAATCGTTCGTAGCCCAACGGTCATGACCATGATAGAGCAAAGCATTCCGGTTCGAAACGTGGCGTGAATCCAAAAAGCCACGGCCGTCTAACTTGAGCCTGGGATGGATCACGTGTTGAACCCTCGGAAACTCACCATTCGAGAAGCACTCGCAACCCCTTGAGCTGCCAGATTCCCTGGACTACCCTTCGGTTACAGTGAGACGAAGAAGTTCCGATCACTTGGTACGTGATGTGCCGATCCTACCAACGTGTCCTGCCCAAGGAGCATTTTGCCCATGTCGATTCTTTGGCGTTTCCGATTATCGGTTGTTGCCTTCAGCGCCCTTAGCGCGATGATCACGGTCGTACTGCCGGCGTACTGCGAGGAGGATGCGATACGTGGCACGCCCGGTCGCAGCATGCTGGCTGCCGGCATCCCGAGCCGTATGGGCGGTGGCAACATCATGCTGGGCAGAGATCTGCAACAGGCCGAGCGGCAGTTCCGCGCGCTGCGGGCCGTCGGGGTGGGCATGTGTCGGTTCCCCGTTGGCAAAAACGACTATTGGGCTCAGCCCGAAGGCCGACCACACCCCGAACGTCACGACGCGCTGGTGCTGGCCGCTCACCGCCACGGCGTCCGGCCGATCATCCTTTTCGAATTCTACACTCGCTGGCACGGCGAGATCGGCGACCGTGAACAGTGGCGCCGGGTCGGTCGAGCGTACGCCCAGCGATTCCGTCCCAACAGTCCCTTCCTGAAGGAACACGGCATCGAGGATTGGGGGATCGATTTCTTCACCGCCGTGAACGAGCCGATGTGGCGCGACAACAATCCGACGCCCATTGCGCCCGAGGCGTACGCCGCCGCACTCGAGGGACTGGCCGACGGCGTCCACGAAGTCGATCCCAATTTACGGGTCAGTCCCGGCGGATACATCGAAGGCTTCTTGTTCCAAAACAAGAACCCGTACATCAAGGCCGTGGCCCCCCTGTTCAATTCGGGCAAGCTGTACGCGGTGGGCATCCATCGTTACTGGGACGTGGATTGGGTGCCGATGGAGGGCACGTACCGCTTCTCGCTGCAAAACCAGTTCGACCAGGTGAAACGTAACGCCGGTATCACTGCCGACGTACGCTTCTATACGG
>SKVE01000201.1 GCA_007129635.1 Planctomycetaceae bacterium | reverse complement strand
GATCAGGGTGGCTTGCGTGGCCGGACTGGCCAGCGTTCTTGCCGCTGCTTCCTCGTCCACCAAGTTCGGCGGTCCGGCCATGATCAGCACGTCGCCCGCCAGTACCAGCGCCCGCGGCAGCAGCGGCAGATCGGTGCTCCAACGGTGCTGGACCAGGGCTCGTGCGGCTCCGGCCCCCGGACTGCTTTCGATGAACGACAGCGATCGGCCCGACCGGCCCTCGACCAGCGTCGCCCGTTGGATCGTTCCGTGATGCCCGTGCCCGGAAATGTCGGCCGCCTTGCCTCCCGAAAAGTCGTACGCCAATACCAACCCGGCCTTCGGATCGGCCAGGGTTCTTTCGGCCGCTCGATCAGCCACTTCGGTGGCGCTGAGTGCTCGGTGGTACAGCCGCACCTCGTCGATCCGCCCTTGGAATTGCATCCCTCCTTGGTACTGGACGACCCACGTCTGACCGTCGGCTCCGATGTCGATGCTCTCCAATGGGTGACTCACCATCAACGTCGGCGTGGTGCCGGTCGCTGCCAGTTTCCCGTCGATGTACAGCTCTAACCGTTTGTCTCCCGTCAGCACGGCGGCCAGGTGGCACCAGCGGCCGACCACTCGAGTATCTGCTGCGACCGTCGCCGTCAGATCCTTGGCGCGAACGGTGAAGTGCGGGCGTCCTTGCTGCAGGTACAGCGAATACCCTTGCGAGTGGCCGCCGTGGGCCAGGACGACGCCGTCGGGTCGGTCGGCATGGATCCAGGCCTCGATCGTCAGCGGTTTGCCTGTCGGGTTCAACGCGTCGGTCTTTGGAACCTGCACGCGGGAGATCGCATCGTCCGCGACAGCGGCCGATCGACGACCGGCCAGCGGCGGCAATTCGGTCATCGGTTCGGGCATGGTCTTCTCCGCCGCGAACAGATGGTGTTCGATCGGCGTGGTCCAGCGGAAATACTGAGGTTTGCGACCGAAGCCATAGACCAGGTCGTCGTCGAACACCAGAATGCGTCCAGCGGGCACGACGCGGCCGGACAGGTAATAGGCGCTCCAGCCGCTGTAGAATCGGCTGCCGTATAACCAGTAGGTGCGATGCCACCAGGTGTCGTCCAAGAAACCGGTCGGCGAGAACAGATGAGCATGATGGGGATCCTGGTTGGGCGGCGGAGCGAAGCTCTGGCCCCCATGCCCCTCGCCCGTGCGCGGGAAGACCTCCAACGGTTTCGGCGTCCCGTCCAATTCGAACGCCTGCGAACGCATGTAGACGTAACGGCCGTCGCTGGACAGGATGTCGGGCAGCCCGACCGGCATATTCAGCCAACTGACGTATTCGTGCAGTTCGTCGCCCGTGGCCGGATCGCGATCGTCCATCACGGTCTCGCCGATCAGCCGGCCGGTGGTGGCGTCCAACCGGATCAGCCGCAGGCCACCGTCCAAAAACACCGAGCGCCCGGCGACACACCAGACCGTTTTGTCCTGGACCAGCACGCTGCCATGCACGGGCCAGACCGATTGCAGTTGTTCCAAGGCCATCAGCCGCTGGTCCATCGGCGCGGCGCGGAATCGCCACACCAGTTGCCCGTCGCGGACTCGCAGGCAGTACACGTACCCATCGGCCGACCCGAACAGCGCGCGGCCTCCGTCGATGGTCGGCGGTGAATCGACGGCTCCGCCCGCGGTGAACGACCACTGGATCTGGCCGCTGGCCGCATCCAATGCGTAGACCGTGTGGGTGTCGACGCGGGCCACCAGCACTCGCCCGCCGCTGATAACCGGAGCCGTCAACCGGCCGCCCAGATCGGTTTGCCAACGTTCCTGGAGATCCGCCGGGACTGCGGAGCGCGTCCGACCGCTGCGGCTGGAGTCGCCGCGGTAGGTGGGCCAGTCGTGTTCGCAGGACTGCGGGGCGTCCAGGTTGGCCGCATCCTCCCAGGCGGGGCCCGGTTGCCAACGAGGTTGAGCCGCCAGATCGTCCGGGATCCGCGGACCGTCCATCGCCGGCGCCAACGCATTGAAGCCGGAGAGCTTGGCTTCCAAATAGCAGGCACACGGGTGCTGCGGAGCGTACAGCAAACCGTTGGCGGGCATGATGCCGTACAAGCAGGCGCCACGGACCCAATGATGAGGCATCCAGCTTTGGTTGCGGAAATCGATGAATTCGACACCCGTGCGCGACATCAGCAGATAATTCTCCGTGGCGCGGCCTCGATAACAACGATGATGGAACCAGAACACGTCCGTGTCGGGTGGGAATTCGGCTTTCACCTCGCCGGTCCGCGGATCGCGTCCGGTGAATATCCCGGAACCGACCGTCGTCTCACCGCACCAGACCAGCCCGCCGGCGACCAGCACGTCCTCGGGCGACTGGTAACCGGACGGCGGATGATCGCCTTGCCACAAGACTTCGCCCGATTCGGCGGACAGCGCCGTCAATCGGCCTCGACCACTGGCCCCGGCGAACAGCAGCACATCCTCGTACGCGACCAACGTCGGCATGAAGCGCGAGACCATCCCGCGTTGTCGTTCGACGGGTTCCGATCGCCAAAGCGGTTGGCCGGTCGCGCGGTTCAAGCTGACGACGCTCTGACCGTCGTGATAAAACACGGCATCGGCCCCGACGGTCAGCGTCCCAGGCAGGACGGGCGCGGTCAACTGCCACAGGACTTGACCCGTCTGCGCATCGATCGCCATCAACTGCCGCGGGTGATCGTCGTAGAAGGGTTCCTTCGCGGCTCGGGAAAAGCTGGGTAAATCGAGAAGTTCGGGCTCGGCGGCTCGCGGATCGACACGCAGAAACAGCGTACCGTCATCCAGCAGGATCTCTTCGGTGGCGGCCGTGCCTTCGTACTCGCGCACGGTCTGACCGGTCGCCGCGTCCAGGGCCAACAGAGGGCCGTCCAGGCTGAGCGTGACGTAGACCGTTTGGTCGGACGCGACCAGACGCCGTGGAAGCTGAGCCGGTCCGGCCTTGAGTGGCCACAGATGCGGATGCCACCGTTCGATCGGCCGTCGCCACAAGATCGTCCCGTTGAAGGCGTCGCGAGCGATCAACGACCACTCGGGCGGCGCCAGGATCGAGATGGGCGTGGCTTCGTCGAAGATCGAAAACACGCGTCCGCCCGCCGAGACCACCGCACTGACGCTGGACATCCGATCGTGATGCCGCGAGTACAACGGGCTGCCGACCCACTGCAGCCGCCGAGGCGGTCCGACGACGGTATCACGCGACACGGCATTGTTGGACGGGCTGTGCAGGTAATGCGTCCACTCGTCGATCTCTGCCGGTCGCGGCTTGACCAGACGTTCCGCGTGGGTCACACGCTGCTCGGTCCACACGATGGCTACTCCGCCAGGACAAAGGACCCGCAGCAGTTCCTCCCGAGCGACGGGCGACGGGGCTTCGACGACGATCAGATTGACCAGGTTGTCGATGTAGGGCAACCGCGAATCGGCCAACTGGTCGATCGTCACTCCGCCGTAGAAGCCTTGCTCGCTCAACCAGCGACGTGCCGTCGCGACGCGATGCGGGTCGGCGTCCAGCCCGTGGACCACGTAGCTGTCGTTGGCTCGCAGCGCTGCCGTCAATCGCCCGTCGCCGCATCCCAGGTGGACGATCAGCCCGCCTCGGACCCCGCTGCTTGCCAGGATCTGTTCTGCCTGCTGCTGTGGATCGGTTGGCGATTCGACGGAGGTTTCCGCCAAAGGAAGGACGCAGGTAAGCAGCATAAGAAGCGTGGTCGTCATGCGTTTCTTCTCCAAAAACGGGGCGTTCGTTCTTCTTCGCGGGGGCAGCATTCCAGGGAATGACAGGGACGTGTTCTTTCGATGCCTGCCAACGAAAGAGTTATTGCAGGACATTCATCAGCAGCCTGACCCCCACGACAATCAACAATACGGCAAAGGCTTGCTTCAACCTGCGCACCGGCAGTCGATGTGCCAGGCCCGCGCCCAGCGGAGCCGTCAACACGCTGGCCGACACGATGCATGCCAACGCAGGTACGTAGACATATCCGATCGCATACGCCGGCAATGCGTCCGCACTCAGGCCATGAAGAATATAACCCAGGCTGGTGAACACAGCAATCGGGAACCCGATGGCCGCCGAGGTGCCGATGGCCTGATGCAACGGTTGGTTGCACCACAACAGGAACGGAACCGACATGATGCCGCCACCGATCCCGGCCAAACTGGATATCAGGCCGACCCCGGCGCCAAAGGTTGACATGCCCCACCAACCCGGAATCTGCCGAGCCGGAGGTGGCTTGCGGTCCAGCAGCATCTGCAGGGCCACGAAGCAAATGAACACAGCGAAGAAGCCCTTCAACGCGAAGGTCGTCATCCGAGACGCCAGGAAGGTCCCGAGCATGGCGCCGGCCAGGATGCCCAGGACGATCCGCCGTACGATGGCCCAATCCACGGCACCATGTTTGTGGTGCGCCCAGAAACTGGATACCGAGGTGAAGACGATACTGGCCGCAGACGTGCCGATCGCCAGATGCATCAGCGATTCCTGGGGCAGGTTCTGCCAAGTAAAGCAGAATACCAACATCGGCACGATGACCAACCCGCCACCGACGCCCAGCAGTCCGGCGAGCAGACCGACAATCGCGCCGACAATCAAGTAGGTCATGATAAGCAAAATCATGGATGGGCTTTCATCCAACAGGCGGAACAGGGGCTGAAAGGCGTCGGGGGTCGTTTTCGTTGGAGTTCACGATTCATCGTGTCTTCGTCAGGTTCCCACACGCTAAAGCGTGAACTCCAACACAAGCAGGTTCCCACACGCTAAAGCGTGAACTCCAACACAAGCAGGTTCCCACACGCTAAAG
>SKVE01000867.1 GCA_007129635.1 Planctomycetaceae bacterium | reverse complement strand
GCCGTCGGGGGCGTAGCGGGCGTTGTGCCGGTCACCGGTCAGGGCCAGGGGCAGCTCTTGCGGCTCCGCCCAGGTCTCGCCTTCGTCATCGCTCACGGAAAACAGCGAGTTCATGGTGCGGATTCGTCTTTTCCGTTCCCCCGGTCCTCTCTCACCGTCGCTGCGGGCGTTGGGTTCTCTGCCTGCCCGGAGCGTTGAGAGCACCGCCGGGCGGGGGCACGGAGTCCTTGCCGGTGGGAACGAATGCACCGGTCATTCCAGCGTCAAGCGGCAGCGGCGGCAAGGTTCGGTTCACGTGCTGATCGTAGAAATCCTGATCGGGGCGCACGACCGGATCTCCGGGCAGGCCCTTGATTTTCCACGTGTCCGCGACTGCTTTGAGACGTGCTTCGAGTTGGGCGGCGATTTCCGGATGCTGCCGGATCAGGTTGTCATCGGTGGTTTGCCTGCCGATTTCCGTCATGTCGAAGAGAAAACGCTGCCGCTGGCCGAGTCGGATGAATTTCCACTTGCCGTCCCCGGTGAGGATGGCGGATTGCGAACGCCAGCGCCAGCACAGCTCGTCATGCACCGGTCCGGTCTCTTTGCCGGTCAGCCAGGGCCGCAGATCAACGCCCTCGATTTTCTCGTCCAGCGGAGCACCGGCGGCGGCAATCGCGGTCGCGGCGGCATCCATGGTGGAAACGGGCAGTTCGAAGACCTGGCCAGGCGGGATGACACCCGGCCAAGCGGCGACATAGGGTATACGCTGGCCGCCATCGGTCTGCATCCCTTTTTCGCCCACCAGTGGATGATTGAGCGATCCGACATAGGCGCCCTCGCGCAACGGGGCTCCGTTGTCGCTCATGAAAAAGATCAACGTGTTGTCATCGACTCCCATCTCTTTGAGCTTCTCGCGGATTCGCCCCACGCCGTCATCCATCGCCAGGATGGAGGCCAGTCCCATGCGGCGGACGAGTTCTTCGACGTGCGCCATGCGCTGCATGTATTCGGGGGGATCCTGCACGGGCGAGTGCGGGGCGAAGTAACCCAGGTAGAGGAAGAATGGACGGTCGTCGCCAGTGCGGCGATCGAGGAAAGCGAGCGCGGCGTCCGTCTGGATGTCCACACGGTATCCCTCCTGGTCGACGACTTCGAACGGTTTCTTCAGATCGTTGCCCTGCAGGTCGAAGGTCGCGTGGTAGCGACTCATGTTGCCGCTGAACATTTCGTCGAAGCCATGCATGTGCGGCAGGGAATCTTCGCGGAATTGCGGTCGGTTACTCGCATCGCGTCCGACATCCAGATGCCACTTGCCGACCATGCCCGTGACGTAGCCGACCGCGCGCAACCGCTGGGCGATGGTGGTTTCGTCGCGCGGCAGGGGACCTTTCATGTTGTCCTCCAGGCCGAACGCGTTTTGGTGCCGCGCCGTCATGAGTCCAGCCCGGGAGGGAACGCACTGCGGAGCGGTTGCGTAGCCGTTGGTGAAAAGAACGCCGTCGCGCGCAAGTTGGTCGATATTCGGCGTGCGGACATCGGGATCGATGCCGTGAATCCCAAGATCCGTGTATCCCTGGTCGTCTGTGAACACAATGATGATATTGGGGCGTTTTTCAGCCGCCGCGACGGTAACGGCGGTCAGCGGCAACGACGCGGCCAACAGGGCGACTAGCGGAACGAATCGGTTGATCTTGTGCATGGGTCAGTTGGATGGTTGGGGTTGTGCTTTGATCATTCCTGCGGCAAAGAATCGCGACCATGCACCTGCCGCAGTTCGTCGGTCTCGCTCAGTTTGAACCGAGTGCTGACAACCGAGTGCTTTTCCGGGCCAGCGTGATACTTGATGTAGTTGGTCGCGACAATCGTCCCGTCCGGCAGGACCTCCAAGCCGGAATACGCATTATCGCGCCCGGCGTGACTGTGCATGAGCTTGATGCGATACTGCCCTTCACGGCCGTGGTACAGGTCGTCGAAGGTGCCGACCCAGGCGACAAAATGCCCGGCCGTGGGATTGGTCCACAAACCCCGTGCGAAGTCGCCGGCCGTATCACGGAAGACCACTACCAAACGCCCATCAGGCGCGTACACCATGTTCGGCCGATGACCGGTCACAACCAACGGTGCCTCTCGAGCTTCGGACCACGTTTCCCCGCCGTCGTCGCTGACCGCCAGCGGGGCAGGTCCCCGGCCATTATTGCGCATCAGCATTACTGCTCGTCGTCCATCAGGGGAACGGATGACGGCGGGTTGAGCCCAACGGGTCGGCACGCGGACCACAACCTGCTCGTCGCTCCAAGTCAAGCCGCCGTCGAACGACTCGCTTTTCCAAACGACAGGCGAAACATCCTCGCGGCTCGAAGAGGTTGGATCTCGGCGGTCGCACCACATTACCAAACGTCGGCCTTCGTCGAAACCAAGGATGCTCTTGCGAGGACACTCCGCCGCCAGTCCTGTGTCACGCATGGGTGTCCAGGTCCGTCCCCCGTCCTCGGAGTACGACTGGCGCAACCGCCCGGGAAAATTCTGACCGGCGAAAACGAACAAGCGCTCGGTTCCCGCGGGATCGGCCAAGCGGTGGATCGTCGGCGTGGTGGTACGCATCTCCTGCCAGCTCTCCGGTGTTTCGATGCGATGCCAAGTCACACCGGCGTCATCACTGCGGGCCAACGGTCCAAGATGTCCCGCGTGATTGATCGCCCAGACCGCAAACATCGTCTTACCATCTGGCATCAGCACCGTATCCACGTGCCCCTGGTAGGTCTCTTCGGTGCCGGCGGCGACGATCACGTGCCGCCGCGTCTGCGCGGAAATATCGACCGTGGGGATCGTGATCAGCGGAGCGACCTCGGGCGGGGCAGGAGACGAGGGCAGCCGTTGCCGGCTCCACAAGGCGATGCCGTAATACCCGAATTCGAACGAATCGCCCGGTTGAACGGCTTTTTGCAGTGCGATACACGGTTGCCCGTGGCGGCCCTCGCCGATCCAATACGGATGAAACGGTTCGAGGTTCACGAACTCAAACCCAGTTTTGCGCAAAGCGTCGGATTGATTGTGGACTTCGTTCAGCGGCGTCAGGACAATCACGTACCCCGGCGTTAGCACTTCGCCTCGACTGGATCGAATCGACGATTGCAGAAAGATCCGGTGTTCCTTCAACGCCTCAGGCCAAGCGGTCAAGGTGTATTCGCGATCGCTCCACGCCTTGGCACCCGGCTCGACCTGCATCACGATTCCTCCGTCCAACGGTCGCAGCGGTTGCTCCGCCAACGATGCGGCCACCAACGCTCCGCAGAACCATGGAATTGTCAGAGTAATGATGAATGTGTTCATTTTCATTTTAATCTCTGTTTTATCCACGGATACTTTCCACGGATACCAGACTGGAATTGATCGCCTATTTCAGCTCCTAACCGTGAGTTCAGATTAGTTTACATTTGGCACGCTAAGTCAGCAACGTAGTGGGCTTCGCCAGAAGTCGCGATGAAGTGGATGGGACTTCAGTGTTTTGGAGGAATTACCATGCGTCAACTGATTTTCATTCTTTCGATCACCAGCATCTTCATGGGCGCTATCTTCGCCCAGGGCGACACCTGTGGCTACGTCACGGTCATCCAGGATGGTGATCTCTATCGCATGTGGTACCGTGCGTCGGGTACCCGCTAAGACAGTTTTTACTCCTACTGCCGAGAGCCAGGACGGCATCCATTGGAATCGTACGACTTTGCGTCGTCACGAATTGCAGGGTAACTTGGATAACAACATCGTGATCACGGGGACATCGTGGCCCGCAACGCGATGTGCAAGGGCGATCCTGACCTGAACGCCACGGACCACAAAACCTGTGCGATTGCGCTTCGTCATGCGCGATGTGGATTTGTATTCGATCAAGTTCGATTGAGTAGGGAAAAAGAGCAAGCATCATGCATCAATGGACCTGGAAATTACTGGCGACCGTGCTGCTTCTGGGAACTTTCGCTCCCGAGCTTGGTGCTGCGCCACCGGCTGCCAAGCGATTCGAAGCTTTCGAGTGGAATCTGGATCTGCCCCAGCGGCCCGTCTCGCGGCGCGTCAGCCGGGCTTTTGGCTTCCGAGGACCAGAACCGACCGTTCTGGCCGATATCGAAGGGCCGGGCTGTATCCGTCGGTTCTGGATCACTGGTAATAACATCGGTCGCGACGTGATCTTACGTATCTATTTCGACGATCATCCGGTGCCCTACGTGGAAGCGCCGCTGAACGACTTTTTCGGGGCGATGCATAACCTGATGGACGGACCTTATCCGCACGACCACACCCGCCGTGAAAGGCCCGCCGAAGTGTATGTTCTGGACACGCCTTTTTTGGCGATCAAGCCCAAGAATGGGATGACAGCCTACTTCGCCATGCCGTTCGCCAGCCGGGCCCGATTCGAGGTAACCGGCAGCGAAAGCAATTCTTTCCTCTATTACACGCTCGACTGGCACGACTACCCGGGTCAGGAGATGAGCGAGCCCATGCGTTTTGCTGCCCGCTGGCGCCGCGAAGCTCCCGTGCGCGACTATGCCGATGACTTCATCGTGGTCGATGCGGATGGACCGGGGCAATTGATCGGGTTCATTTACAGCGTGGACATGCTACAGGACCGGCACGTGATGCGGTGGAGTCACGCTGGGGCCGATAATATGTATATCGACGGCGATGGCGATCACCCAGCACATTTGCGAGGTATCGGCGGCGAGGACACCTTTGGCACCAGCTTTGGCGGCGGCGATTACCTGCCGCAGACATCGCTGTTCTCCGACATGCCCTTCTACGTCCAGAAGGACCCGGAGGGTAGCAAGCAGAAGTTGGTAG
>SKVE01000328.1 GCA_007129635.1 Planctomycetaceae bacterium | reverse complement strand
CTGGCTGCACGAGCCGCGACCTTTGCGTCCGAGACCGCGTGAACCGGTATTGCCATCGCGTGTGGATTGGAGCGAACCCGCCGGCCGGATCGTGGTGGCGGATGTCTACCGCGGCCGCGGCATGGAGGGCGTGCGCAGGGGGGCGATCACCCAGTTGCTGATCCTGGAGAACTTGCCCAAGCCGGTCAACTACGGCGGTTCGATGGATCCGGTCAGCTACGGCGGTTCCTATACGTTGAACCGAGTGTTGGGCACGGTACCGGTCGAGCGGGACGGGTCGGTGTACGCCGAGGTGCCGCCGTTGCGCAGCCTGCAATTGGTAGCGTTGGACGAAAACGACCTGTCCGTCAAACGCATGCTTAGCTTTCTGACCGTGATGCCTGGCGAAGTCAGCACGTGCACCGGCTGCCACGAACGGCGGACCGAACCGCCACCCTACGCCTTGCCGCCCCGTCTGCTAGCCTTGCAGAGACCGCCCAGCAAAATCCGACCGGTTCCGGATGCCCCGGAAGTGTTCGATTACCCACGGGACATTCAGCCGATTTGGGACCGGCACTGCCTGGAGTGCCACGACGTGGACAAGTACGCAGGCCGCGTCTTGCTGACCGGGGACCACGGCCCGATGTTCACGCACAGTTACTTTACCCTCGCCGCGCGTTTGCAGTTCGCCGACGGCCGCGATCTGGCACGAGGTGACTACCCGCCCTACACCATCGGCAGCACCGCCAGCCCTCTGATGGACAAAGTGGACGGCTCACATCACAGCGTCCGGCTGAGCGCCCGGGAATTACGGATGGTGAAACTCTGGATCGACGCCTCCGCGACTTTTCCCGGCACTTACGCGGCGTTGGGCAGCGGAATGATCGGATCCTACGCGGCGATTCAATACGGCACAAAGCCGCTGCCGGATTACTCGAATTGGCCGACGCAAAGCAAGGCTCAGGAAGTGGTGCAACGCCGCTGCGCAGCATGTCACAACGACACCCGAAGTCTGCCCACCTCGCCCGCGGACGACCTGGGATTGCGGCTGCACCATCTAGTGTACGGCGAGGGCCGGCCACGGTACTGGACACCACCTTGGCTGGCCGCAGACCGGGACGACCCATGGCGGGTTGGTTCGCTGGAATGGATGCGGGAACATGCCGATCCGCGGCTGCAATTCTCACGGCACATTTTGTACAACCTCAGCCGACCGGAAAAGTCCCTGTTGCTGCTGGCGCCCCTTTCCGACTCGGCGTCCGGTTACGGGATTTGCGGCCCCGTGTTTTCCAGCCGGGACGACGAGGACTTTCGGACAATGCTGGCCGGTATCCAAGACATGAAGGAGCACTTGGAGTCGATCGGTCGCTTCTCGATGCCCGGTTTCCGGCCGGAACCGGAGTATGTGCGCGAGATGCAGCGTTATGGGATTCTGCCACCCGATCTCCGAACCAGGGACTCGATCGATGTTTATCAGACGGATCAGCTCTACTGGCAGTCGTTTTGGCATAAGCCAAACCAGCCATGAGACGCGGTATTCCCGGCCACCGTGGAAACCGGCCGTTGCCGGGTCTTGACGTGTCCGGTTCCATTCTGGATCATCCAATAGACGTGAAGGCTATTTTTGGTCTTCGGTCGTAATGTGCGCGCGTATTCGTAGGTTGGGACTTCGTCCCGACCGGGTCTGTCCAGAAACCCCGACCGGGTCGGGTCCGAGACCCAACCTACTTTGGTGGCGGCCGCGTTAGGAGTTGAAAGCATGATTCGTCAGTTGTTTTGGGTCTTACCGGCTATCGTGTGGGCTGGTCTGGGCTGGAACGAGATGTCCAAGAGTGCGGAACCGGCGACGCCGGACGAGTCGGCGGTTTACATGGGCAGGCCGCTGGAGTACTGGACTGCTGCGGCTTCGGAGAAGACCGAGCATCCGGCTACGATCCTCGATGCCTTGATGCAAGCCTATCGATCGGGCGATCTGAACTCGATGGTCGCGGCGGCGGATGCCATGCAGGCCCTTGGTCCGCGAGCCGTGCGTGCGGCGGGGCTACTGACGGAGACCTTGGACCACATTGAGCCTTGGGTGCGGACGGCCGCGATGGACGCTTTGACGGCGATGGGCGGCCAGTCGGTACCGGCGCTGGTGGAAGCCTTCGAGACGGGTTCGGCAGGAACGCGAGTCCGGGCGGCGATGGTCTTGGGCGCGATCGGTCCTGATGCGCGGGCAGCCCTGCCGGTGCTGCAGGCGGCAGCCACCACCGAGACCGAGACGATGCGACGTCGGCTGCAGGCGATCATCGACGCGATCCACGGCCCGGCGGCAGCGACGGATGCGGACCGTCCGGCGGCAGCCTCGTTCCGCATGTCCGACGAAGCCGCGTTTGTCGCCGTCGCAGCCAAGACAGACGACTGGCCTCAGTTCCGTGGACCGGGACGCGATGGGATCTCGGCCGAGACCGGCTTGCTGGACGAGTGGCCCGAGGCCGGTCCGCCGCTGCTTTGGCAACTCGACGGGTTGGGCAGAGGGTACTCGAGTGTCTCGATCGCCGGCGGAACGGTTTTCACGATGGGCGACCGGATCGGTGCTGATGGAGAAGAACACCAGTACGCGTTGGCTTTCGATCTGGAAACTCGCCGCGAGTTGTGGGCTACTCGCGTCGGGCCTCCGCATTCGGACGGTCCGCGGTGCACGCCCACCTGGGACGCCGGCATCGTGTACGTCCTGGGAACCTCGGGGGATCTGTTGGCTCTGCAAGCGGACTCGGGCCAAGTGATCTGGCAGCGCAATCTGCCGGAGGATTTCGGCGGTGTGGTGATGTCGGTGTGGAGATTCAGCGAATCGCCGCTAGTCGACGGGGATCGTCTGATCTGCACGCCCGGCGGCCCCGAAGCCACGATGGTGGCCTTGAACAAACGGACGGGAGAAACGCTCTGGAAATGTGCGATGCCGGCAATCGGCGATGCCGGCAACGACGGTGCAGGGTACTCGTCGGCCGTCGTCGCTGAACTGGCCGGTGTGCGGCAATACGTCCAGTTGTTAGGCCGAGGTCTGATCGGTGTCGATGCGCAGACCGGACGGTTCTTGTGGGGTTACAACCGCATCGCCAACAGCGTGGCGAATATTCCGTCGCCGGTCGTACGAGGCGATTATGTGTTCACGACGACCAGCTACCAGACCGGTTGTGCCTTGTTGCATATCCAGCGCGACGGCGACCGTTTTCGCGCGGAAGAAGTGTACTTTCTGGGTCCGCGCGATTTCGAGAACCATCACGGCGGCGTCATTCTGCTGGGCGACTATCTGTACGGCGGCAACGGGCAGAACAACGGCCAACCCACCTGCCTGAAGCTGGCGACCGGCGAGATCCAGTGGAAAGAGCGCGGACCGTCGGCCGGTTCGGCCGCGGTCGTGTATGCCGACGGCCATCTGATATTTCGCTACGACCGGGGCCCGCTGGCGCTGATCGAAGCCACGCCCGAGGCGCTGCGGATCAAGAGCGTCTTCGAACCCGTGAAAGGTGCCGGCCCGGCCTGGGCTCACCCGGTCGTTCACCGCGGCCGCTTGTACTTGCGGCACGGCGACCTGCTGGCCTGCTACGATCTGCGGGCCGGGGACTGAACGGTTTGAGATGGAAAGGTTGCATCCCCATGACCAAAGATTCTGTAGGGAACCGAGGTTCGCGCTTACGGGTTAGCACCGTTCGAGAAATAACTGACGCACATTCTGCCCCCTCACCCTGCCCTCTCCCAGGAGGGGCGTGGGGACATTGAACAGTGATTTCTCGAACGGTGCTTAGCATCTAGCTTGTTGCATCTGGTAGGCTTACGGGGTAGAAAGGCAAAGCAGGAGAGGGCTTCGCCGGGGTCAGGCCTTGTGTTCGGTGTTCAGGACGAGTGATGCTTCGATTTCTCGCACTGTCTTTCGCCAGCCAGACGATTGGCGGCGACGGTGCTCCGCGCGGCGAACAAGGTTAGAGATACGATCGGCGCCGGACAGCCAATGCTGCTTGCCAGATCTGGCTCGGGAGTCTGGATCAAGGCATGGATCTGGTTTGGCGTCCAGCAGTGGGCGAGCCCAATGAGCGTGGGTGAGATAATCGATAGGTTGCTCGCGCGAGGCGGCTTCGGTATGCAGTCGGGTGCGGATCCGCGTCGCCAGCGGAAGCAGGTCGGGATGTCGCAGGAGTTCCACCCGGCGGTCGTCCCCCGACAACACCATGGTCAGCAAGGAAGTGGCGTGGAAGTTGGCGCTGGACAGCAGCCGCAGTTCGCTGAGCACTTCGGGGGCCATCTCCTGGGCTTCGTCGATCCCTGAGTGTTCCTTAGACCTTTCCACCCAAACCGCTCCACATCGACCCGTCCGTGTTTCCATGCCTCCGCTATTCTGTTCAGTTTCAGCTCAACAGCTACGAGCCGATCCTGGAGCGGCATCCACCCGTCCATCTCCTGAAGGCGACCGCCAGATGTTCAGAGTACAAACCGGTCGCCGATCAATCGCTCGACTTCGGCAGCAACCTGCTCTTCGCCAACTGTCGCCGCGAATCTGCTCACCAGTCGAGCCCTCGAGATCGACTTATCTGTTTCTGCGTCGGGAATCTCAAGGAGTAAGGCGGCGCGAGTGATCGAGGCGACTGATTTGTTCATTCGCAGATGCAATCGGTGGGCAGCGTGTTGCGTATTGAAACTAACGCGGCTCGGCCGCAACCAAGTAGGTTGGGTCTCCGACCCGACCCGGTCGGGACAGAGTCCCAACCTACAAACATGCGCGCACCGTGCGCGCATGTTACGACCGAAGACTCTAAGGCCGGCTCGGTCACAAATCTCCCACGGCGTCACGAATTCCCGTTTG
>SKVE01000186.1 GCA_007129635.1 Planctomycetaceae bacterium | reverse complement strand
TCGGGTACCAGTTCCGCGTCGGCGTCGATGACCTCGATGCCGTTGTGGATGACCCGGTAGCCGGTCTGCCGACAATCGATCTCCAACGTATTCCACTGTCCGGCTGGGCGGCTAACTCTGGGGGCCGCCGGGACAATCGCGTACAGGCTGCCGCAATATTGGTAGGGCTTCAGATTCCGATAGCGGTCGGCGCCGTCGTCCAAGATCTGGACTTCGATGCCCGAACCGTCCCCGTGATGGTTACCACTGCTGGGGACGCGAAGGTAGACACCTGAATTGCCGCCGGACCGCAGCTTATATTCCAATCGAAAATTGAAGTCGTCAAACTGCTCGACGCTTCGCAACCAGGGGCCTCGTTCACCCGTACAAAACAAAATGCCGTCACGGACATCCCAGCATTCCTCGGCTCCGCGACCGGCACCTTCCCAGCCAGTCAAATCGGTCCCGTTAAACAGGCTGCGATGGTTGCGTTCGACGATGCGGATCTCTTTCAGCCAAAGCCGTCCGTCGTCGTCGGGGCCCGAACGGAATTTCAGCCAGCCGACGGGTACCTCCAGCCCTTCGATCTTCCAACATCGTTGGCCGTTGACAAACAGTTCGGCCGAGTCACCGGTGACCGAAAGACGCAGCGTGTGAAACTGACCAGCAGGGACTGCGATGCCCGGTCGAGCCCAATCGTCGTGGATCAGACGCCCGGCCGTCCCGGCGGTCAAATCGATCGAAAATCTCGACGAAGCCGCAGAATTGGCCCGCTGCCCACGATGCCCGAACAACAGGCCACCACCATTCTGCTCGGCCTCCGTGCGCCACTGAAACTCCAGCTCAAAATCGTCGACCTCCGCATGCGACCGTAACGACGCTTGACCCGCAGCCAGATCCAGAACGCCATTGTCCAGATCAACTTGGCCCGAAGTCACGTAGGGGAGATCTTCCAGCGGACCGGCGATCCACGGAAGTGAGTAGCCGTTCGGTTCGGAAGCGGCCACAACGGTCGATAACAGCCCCCCGAGCAACATCCCGAACCAACGAGCATTTCCACGCATCGACGATTTCCTCCCCTACCGGTCAGTGTCCCGCCAGGCGGCTCAGGCCCCGTATTTGCCCAGTCGACCGGCGTTCGCCAGCGCCAGGCACATCAGGTACTTGGCTTCGAAGTGCCCCAATCCACCGTGGATGCAGGTGCTTTCGTTGAACTGCTTCAGTCCGTCAGGGCGGCAGCAGTCAGACACCAACAGCGTCGGCACCGGATGCCAACTGTGGTTCTTTAGATACGCCGGCGTGCTGTGGTCACCCGTGATGATCAACACCTCGGGGTTCAACGCGCTGATCCGAGGGATCACCTCGTCCAACTCTTCCGTCCGCTGGACCTTGGTCTCGAAGTTGCCGTCTTCGCCCGTGCTGTCGGTGTATTTGAAATGGAGAAAGAAGAAGTCGTAGGCGTCCCACTGATCCTGCAGGATTTGAATTTGTTCGTCCAGCGTTTGCGCCTGGCCGACGATATCCATGCCTACCAATCGAGCCAGACCTTTGTACATCGGATAGACGGCGATCGCGGCGGCTCGCAATCCGTACACTTCCCGGTACGACGGCAAGGCCGGTTTCGAGGCAAAACCCCGCATGGTGTGAAAATTGGCTTTGGGTTGGTCCGCCAGCAACTGGCGAGCCTGGACCAGGAATTCTTTGGCGACTTCCACCGTTTTTTGGCTATCCGGATCGTTGGCGACCGGATCCAGCGGCGGTACCCCCGTGGCTTGCGGATCGGTGTCCCGCACGTTTCCCCCTAGCCCCTCGCCGCGCAGCACCACGACGAAACGGTGTTCCTTGACCGGTTCCACAATGATCTCGATGCCGGGGATCGAGACCTGGCGCAGCCGCTTCGCCAGCGGGGCACTCTCTTCGGTGGGAATACGGCCAGCTCGGCGGTCAACGATCTTGCCGTCCTGGTCCAAGGTGCAGAAGTTGCAGCGGATGGCCACATCACCATCCTGCAGTTCCAGGCCGATCCCCGTCGCCTCCAATGCCCCGCGTCCGATCAGAAACGTCAGCGGATCGTACCCGAACAAGCCCAAGTGCCCGGGGCCGCTGCCCGGCGTGATTCCCGGTGCGACCGGGATACTGGCTCCTTGGACTCCGCGAGTTGCCAGGGCATCCATATTGGGCGTCCGAGCTGCTTCGAGTTCCGTGGGTCCGCCGGGCTTCATCGGCAGCCCGCCCAGTCCATCTGCGACCAACATGACAATTTTCGAGTCGCCCTTGGTATGCAGATCACGCGTCAGTTGATGAATGTCCATCTTGCGTATCCTCTTTTCATGGTAGCCTGGTTGATCCGTGACGATGTTTGTCGCCCTATTGTCCACTATTGTCCAGAAATCGCGGTCGACGGCAAGCGACCCTCGGAAATCCCTCGATCTCGGTTGCGTCCGTCTCGAACCCGGCTAGAATCGAGCCAAGGGAGTGGTGGATGACCAACAAATCCGCGTGACAAGTCATGGCAAAAGGTGATCGGGTAACCTACGATCCTGCGGGGATTTTCCTACCAGGTTCCGCTGTCTCCGCAACGCAGTTGACCGCCCTGGCTGCTCGGCTGAATGCGATCCGTTCGGATGTCACGGGGGAAAGCGTGGAAGCCGGGGATGCGTCGGAGCCAGATTCCAGCCTTGCGGCTTGCGATTGTACCTTTCGGGAACTACCCGAGCGGATGTTGGATGATTATGTCGAGTATCGTCAGCAAAGCGACTTGGGCCGCATCCTGCAGACGGCTCGCTGGATTCGCGATCGCGTCGACCGCATCGTTGTGGTGGGGGATGTGGGCGTCTTGAGCGGCATCCGCGCCCTGCTGGACGCGTGCTGCGAGCCCTATTTCAATCATTTGACGCGAAGCCAACGGGGCGGCCGGCCGCGGATTCTGCTGGCCGGAGCCGATTTGGACAACGACGCGATCACGGGACTGATCACGCTGCTGACCGAAGGGCGATCGCCGGACCTTTTGGAGGACCGCTGGGCCCTCTTGCTGGTCGACGCCCCAGCCACGGACCTGCCCACCAAGTTGGCCGGGCGACATCTCCTGCGATCTCTTCGATCCTTTTACCGAGCCGACTCGGCGACCGTGGCGGAAATGGTTGTCCCCGTGACGACGACGGGCAATGGTGAAGGTTTTGACACGTTTTCTGCGGTCGGTTTGTTGCCCGCTGCGATCGCGGGCATGGACATTGTGCGGTTGTTGGAAGGAGCATCGACCGCCAACGACCACTTTCGGACCGCACCGGTTGGAGCAAATAGCGTGCTGGACTTCGTAGGCGTCAACCATTTGTGGCGGACCGCCGGACCAGCCAAAGCCTGTGGGATGCGGGTCTGGGCCACGGCTCTTCGTGCCACAGCTCGCTGGTACGCTCAACTGCGGCAGCGGCAAATGGGGCGTGCCACGACAGCCAATGGAACCGATCGGGATGGCCTTTCCGAAGCGTCGGCCGCAGCGCGTACTTCGTTGCAACCGGTCGGTGCAGAAGACGTTTTGTGGACGGAGCTGCTGGTCGCACAATGCCGCTGTGATCCGTTGATGGTCGGCCATCTGGAATCGGACCCAGACGGCCTGAACTCTTTGGCTGATCGCAGTCAGCCGGACCTGATGTCTGCGGCCATCTGCGAAACCATCAGTGGTAACCGTCAGAATGGGCGTCCGGCCGGTGTGCTTCGTTTGGCTCGATTGAACGAACATACCTTGGGACAAGTGATGCAGATGGCGATGTTAGCCGTGGCGGTGGAACAGCGGTTCATCTTTCACAAGACCGGCCCCGATCCACCTGGTGTGCTCGGCGTGAAAAACTTGCCAGATTTTGCGGCTCGCTTTCTATACGATTTCCGTTAGATCTGTTATATTCTGCGGATTGCATGGAAAAGGAGAATCTTGCGATGACTGCAGTACTGACCTGGCTGGGGCATGGGACCTGGCTGATCGAAACCGACGACACGAAGATCCTGCTCGATCCTTTTTTGGATGACAACCCCTCATCGCCCGTCAAAGCGGCGGAGGTCGAAGCAGACTACATACTGATCTCGCACGGGCACTTCGACCATATCGCAGACGCGGTGTCCATCGCCAAACGCACCGGGGCCCAGGTGATCACGGTCTTCGAAATCGCGCAATGGTTGAACCAACAGGGGATCGAAAACACCTTGGGGATGAACATCGGCGGCAGCGTAACACTGCCGTTTGGGAAGGTGACCATGACGATCGCCCATCATAGCTCGGTGCTGCCCGACGGCACGTACGGAGGCAACCCCGCCGGTTTCGTCCTGACGATCGACCGAAAAAGGATCTACTTCGCGTGCGACACCGCGTTGTTCGAGGACATGGTATTGATCGGCAGTCCGCGAATCGACCTGGCCATCCTGCCGATCGGTGATTTATTCACGATGGGGCCTGAGGAATCGTTGCGAGCCATCGAATTGCTTGCGCCCATGATGGTGGCGCCGGCCCATTACAATACGTGGCCGCCGATCGAGCAGGACGTCGAAGAATGGGCGTTGAACGTACGCCACGTCACGACGGCTCAACCGCGTGTGGTCCCGCCGGGCGGCAAGATTTACGTCTAGCAGCCGGTTTTCGCGAAAACGGAGATTCTGCGGGTGGAATTCCAGCTCGAAGCGCCCTTTCAGCCCGCTGGCGACCAACCCAAGGCGATCCGAGCCCTGGTCGACGGATTCCGCCGCGGGCAGCAACGTCAGGTCCTGATGGGCGTCACCGGGTCGGGCAAGACGTTCACCATGGCCAACGTGATCCAGCAGTTGCAACAACCAACGCTGGTGATCTCGCACAATA
>SKVE01000007.1 GCA_007129635.1 Planctomycetaceae bacterium | reverse complement strand
GCTGGTCATCGCCCACCGGCGGCAGCAACGTCGCCTCGCGATAGTCGGCCGAGGGATCGGCACGGTGCTCCGGATGCCGCTGCCGCTGCTGTTCGATCCAGGCGACATTCACATAGGGCGCGTGACGGGGGATGCGGATGTATTGGTCGAAACGTTCCCGATCGTACACTCCCAGTTTGCGGTCCAAAGCCAGCCGATGATATTGGATCGTCAACTTGACCCCGTTCTGCGCCGGGGCCAGATCGGCGGCAAACGTTTCCAAACGTTCCAGATAAGCCCGCCGCTCATCGAGATCACGCTCCACATCCACATCCGGGCCCGGCCGCAGACGAGCCAGCCAAGTCTGAATAAACGTCGAATCCTGCATCAACGGCGGACGCCGCTCACGCAATGCGCCCAACTGCTCCCGCGTCAGTTGCTGATGCACCGGGTGATGGCCGAAACCACGCGAACGCTCGTAATCCAAATCGGCAATGATCAGTTCGACCAGACCCGGATAATCCGGATGATCCAGCCGCGAGAGCAGATCGCGACGCTCGTCGTTGCTCAACGGACGCGTGATCAACCAATCGTAGGCCGTCCGTTCGAACCGTTCGACATTCTCGCGCCGCGCCGTTCGCGCCAGATTCATGAACCGATCGCGCGTGATCTGGTCCTGATCGAGCACCATCGGATACGTGGACGGGGCGCCCGCCCGTTCGGGCATGTGCCGATAAGACAGATTCAAACGCCGCCGCAGTTGGGCCAAGGCCTCCTCGGGGTCCGAGTCGTAGCTCAGCAGGATCTGCCGGTTTTCCAGCACCGACCGGCGCTGATCCCCCCGATGCCGCTGCTCCCACATCTTGAGTAGCGGTCCGACTTTGTCCCACTGCCCCGTATTCTGGTAATGCAGGACATGATAGTAATAGTAGTCCTGGGAGCCGGGGACCAAGCTCTCCAGGGCCTGCTCGCGATCTTCGGCGAGTGCGAAGCTCTCGAGATAACCGAGCTCCTGGCCATCGCCGCGAGCCGAGCGAGCCAAAAGACAATTGGCCAAGGTCAAGAGCACGAGGCCGAGGGATAGACGATGCGCGAGGAACATGGCGAATTTCCTTGAAAAAATCTGGGATCAGGCTGCCCGGAACTCCGGCTGCCACGCGGTGCGACCACCGCCCGGGGTCATTCTTCTGTTCGTGCGGGTGGATAGGCATTCCCAGAGTCAAGACGACGCACACCCCCCGGCGGTTTTGACAAATTCGGTTTCCAACCCCAACCCAATTTTCATTGTGGATCTGAGTTCCAGATCCTGGATGCCGAGTTGGAGCAACGCTTGCAGACGTCCATGGCGAATCTGGTGTCCCGCTTGGTGCATAACGGCCGGCTGATGGGCCGTTCTGCGAAGTTGGCCGCGATCGTTCCCTCGAGGGCTCGTTACAGCTTCGACAGGAGTTGCAGCGGCATGGCGTCGTCGCCGTCCCCGCCTGGCGAGCGAGCTTCCTCGGCGTCTGCTTCGCCAGGACGACTTCATCGAGCACCTGCTCGATCCCTGCCTCGATTACTGCCAGTCCTGCGCCCGCCAAACTGTCTGATGCCGCGCCCGCCTCGCAGCAGTTGTCGTGCCAATCGAATTTCAGAACAATAGGGCTCGTCCGGATGGTGAATCAGATTCCCGGCTATCGCAGTTCTGCGCGTTCTCGCCCCGTTGACGAAAAAGGCCGCAAGTCCTTACAGGATGAAGACTTGCGGCCTACTTTGGCGAATCGTGGCCGGTACTGGCGAGCTACCCAAGCACCCCCTAGGGGAGTCGAACCCCTGTTGCCGGACTGAGAACCCGGAGTCCTAGGCCACTAGACGAAGGGGGCGTGCTTTTGTGCAAAACCGGTATCAGTTTGCCGATGGATCGTTGCCATGTCAACGCCCGATTCACAACTTGATCGCGGTTTTTCTCGAAATCCTTTTCCGAGATGATATTTCGCGAGTTCTGAAAAAAACACCCCTTAAGTAGACGGGTGTTTGCCAGCATGATCGTGGTGCTCATTTCGTCGCGAAAAATGCTGATCGACTCTGTAAGCACCGTTCGAGAAATAACTGACGCACTTTCTGCCCCCTCACCCTGCCCTCTCCCACGAGGGGCGAGGGGAGATAGGACAGTTATTTCTCGAACGGTGCTAAGCTGCGGGGCGGTTGCTATGATATTGTGAAATGGACGCTGCTTTTGATGTACGCATTTCAGAACCATTGTGTTTATTCGTCATCGGGGACTAGATGAACTCCATTCTACTTTTTTTGCGGTCCGTGGCCGTAATGGGGATTTGGGTAAGTTGCATGGTACCATTTGCTTTCGATTCGCACGGCTGGCAGGCAAAGGCAGAGGATGGCGAGGTTGAATCTACGGGACGGGATGCCGCTGCGCGTGCTGCCCAAGGAAATCGGCTGATCTATCCGGACACTCGGCGGGCCGATCAGACGGACGACTACCACGGGATGTCGGTGCCCGATCCATACCGCTGGCTCGAGGATGTGGACAGTCAGGAGACTCGGTCATGGGTCGAGGCGCAGAGCGCGGTGACTTCGGATTTCCTGAACGGCTTGCCTGGCCGTGAAGCGATCCGGCAGCGATTGACAGAACTTTGGGACTTCGAACGTTATTCGCCGCCGGTCCAGCGTGGTGGCCGTTACTTCTACACGCGAAACGATGGACTGCAGAACCACAGCGTCTTGTACGTGTCGGATTCGCTGGACGCCGAGCCCCGGGAATTGCTGGACCCCAACCGCTTGTCCGCCGATGGTACGGTTTCCTTGGCCGGTTGGGAGGTCAGTGACGACGGGCGGTTATTGGCGTACGGACTGGCCGCGTCCGGATCAGACTGGCGCGAGTGGCATGTTCGCGATGTGGTGACGGGGGAGGATTTGGCGGACCATTTGAAGTGGATCAAGTTCTCCGGAGTCGCCTGGACACCGGACCATCAAGGATTCTTCTACAGCCGTTACGACGAGCCGTCGGCGGACGAGAAGTTCACGGGCACCAATTACTTCCAAAAACTGTACTACCACCGGCTGGGCGAGTCCCAGGACCAGGATCGTCTGATCTATCATCGTCCAGACGAAAAAGAATGGGGGTTCAGTCCGCAGGTGACCGACGACGGCCAGTACTTGGTGATCGAAGTGTGGCGAGGCACGGAGCGGACGAACCAGGTCTTCTACCAGTCACTGGACGATCCGAACGGGGATGTGGTCGAGTTATTATGTGGTTTCGATGCGATGTATCGGATGCTGGGCAATCGAGGTTCGCTGTTTTGGTTCTTGACGGATCTGGACGCTCCGATGCGTCGCGTGATCGCCATCGATCTGCAGCAGCCCGAACGAGACCATTGGGTCCAGGTGATCGCTCCATCGACGCATGTGATCCGCGGTGCCTCGGTTGTCGGAGACCGATTCTTTGTCTCGTACTTGAAGGATGCGACATCCGGGATCGAGATGTTTACGCTGGACGGCCAGTCGCAGGGCGAGGTGCCGTTGCCGGGCATCGGTACGGCGGGCGGGTTCGGCGGGCGGCAATCGGATCCGGAGACGTTCTTCTGGTTCACCAGCTTTACAAGGCCGACGACCATTTATCGGTACCAGATCGCCACCGGTGAGCGGACCGTATTTCGTCGTCCGCACCTGCCGTTCGATCCGGACGACTTTGAGACTCGCCAAGTGTTCTTCGAGAGTCGCGACGGAACGCCGGTCCCCATGTTTCTGACTCACCGCCGCGGCTCGCGTCCCTCGGACGGCTGGCCCACGGTGTTGTATGGCTACGGCGGCTTCGACATCGCGTTGACTCCCAGCTTTTCGGTCAGCAATCTGGTTTGGATGGAACGGGGCGGACTGTACGCGGTCCCCAATCTTCGCGGCGGCGGCGAGTATGGTCGGCAGTGGCATGAAGCGGGCAGAAGGGAGAACAAGCAGAACGTCTTCGACGACTTCCTGGCCGCGGCGGGATGGTTGATCGACCAGGGATACACCTCGTCGGACCGCTTGGCCATCCGCGGCGGCAGCAACGGCGGGTTATTGGTCGGAGCCGCGATGACGCAACGTCCGGAGCTGTTTGCCGCGGCCATCCCGGCGGTGGGCGTGATGGACATGCTGCGGTACCACAAGTTTACGATCGGCTGGGCTTGGGTATCCGAGTACGGGTCGTCGGACGATCCGGACGAGTTCCAAACGCTGATCCGCTATTCGCCGTTGCACAACTTGAAGCCAGGCACCACCTATCCGGCGACGATGGTGATGACCGCCGATCATGATGATCGAGTCGTGCCGGGTCACAGCTTCAAGTTCGCTGCGGCTTTGCAACACGCGCACTCGGGAGACGCCCCGGTGCTGATCCGCATCGAGCCCAGTGCCGGCCACGGCGCCGGGACACCGACCAGCAAGCTGATCGAATCCGCCACGGACGCCCAAGCCTTTTTGGAACATGTTTTGGGCGGATGTCGACAACCCGCTAATGCCGACGAGCTGTGAAATTACGGTTCGGCAAAGTGACCAAGAGCAAAGCCCAGGTCCGCAGGCTGCTGATCCTGCTTGAGCAAGGCAACCATCACCGGCGCCCGCAGCAACTGGCTCAGTTGCCGCGCGAGTTCGTCAGCCGTCTATTGCCAACGCAGCAAAAGAGACGGTGCCACCGCGTCGCGGAGTAGGTCGGCCAATTCGCCAGACAACTCGCCAGTGCCCAATTCGCGCAACAGCGCGATCCGATAGTCGCTGCCCGGTCGGTCGGTCGTGCCGACCAATTGAATCGCCCCGTCCGGCAGTTTGTGTTGCACGGCCGCCTGGTTCAGAATCTCCACGATAGCCAGGCTGGAATGTGCGCCTCTTTGCCG
>SKVE01000739.1 GCA_007129635.1 Planctomycetaceae bacterium | reverse complement strand
GTGCGGATCAAGATGCTGGCGAACATCGAGTTCCCGTACGAAACGCCGGCTTGCTTGGATCGCGGTGCGGACGGGATCGGGTTGTACCGCACCGAGTTTCTGTACCTGGCTGCGAAAGTCGAGCCGACCGAGGAGGACCATTATGGTGCCTATGCCGAGGTGGTCCGCGCCATGCAGGGGCGGCCGGTGGTGATTCGCACCCTGGATCTGGGTGCCGACAAGCTGGGATTCAACCAAGACAAGAAGGAAGAGGATTGCAATCCCTTCTTGGGGCTGCGTAGCATCCGATTGGCCCTGGCCAATCTGCAACTCTTTCGGCCGCAACTGCGAGCCATCCTGCGAGCCAGCGCGCTGGGGGATGTCCGGGTCATGTTCCCGTTGATCTCGACCATGGACGAACTGCTGCGTGCCAAGCAGTTGCTGGGCGAGGCGATGGACGAGCTTTCGGCTGAGGGAATCGATTGCAACCGAGAGCTGCCCGTGGGGATCATGATCGAATCGCCGGCCGCTGCGGTGATGATCGACCGTTTCGTCAGGGAGATCGATTTCCTGAGCATCGGTACGAACGATCTGATCCAGTACACGCTGGCCGTCGACCGGGGGAATCCTGCGGTGAACGACCTTTACCAGGCCAGCGACCCGGCGGTGCTGCGGCTGATCCAGCGGACGCTGGAAGCAGCCGACCAGGCCGGCGTCCAGGCCAGTATGTGTGGCCAGATGTGTAGCGATCCGACGTACACCATGTTGCTACTGGGACTCGGCTTACGTCATCTGAGTGTGGCGCCCAGCAGCATACCCGAGATCAAGGAGATCTGCCGCAAGGTAACGATCCCGCAATGCCAGGCCATCGCTGAGCAGACGCTGACGATGCAACGGCCTCGCGAGATCGATGCCTACTTGAAGGCCGAGTTAAAAGCGGTCACCGCCGCGAGTGACCGAGGGAGTTAGCTGTCCGATGTTGCGTCAACGAATACGCGTACGATTCCGCAAACAGGGCGATCTGCGATGGATCAGCCACCGGGACTTGGTACGCGTCTTCGAACGTCTGATGCGGCGTGCGGGCCTGCGTTTGGGGATGAGCGAGGGCTTCCATCCCAAAGCGCGTATGACCTTTCCGTCCGCATTGGCGTTGGGCGTCGAAGGACGGGAGGAAGTCATGGAATTCGAATTGGCCGAGCCGCTGGGTGCGGAAGAGATCTCGCGCCGTCTGGCTGACCAGGCTCCGGAAGGGCTGCACCTGACGGAAGTCCAGTGTTTACAGCCGCACCAGCGCAAGGCTCGGCTTCAGCGAGTCACCTATCAGATGCCGGTTCCACCCGCGCGGCATGAAGCGTTGGAAGCCAGCATCCGAGAGCTTGAGGAACAACCGTCGTTATGGATCCAGCGCCAAGCCGACCGGGAGATCAACTCGCCGGTCAGCGGTCTGGACCAGCTTGATTTCCAATCAGGAACGCTCCAGTTCCGCCTGCAGGGCAACCAGCAGGGAGGCTTCTCTCCCCGCCAGGTCTTGCAGGCTTTGGGCCTGGACGATCTGCAGCGAGAGGGCGTATGCCTGACGAGAAGCGAGGTGGAAATCGAGGGGTAACCGTACAACTTTCACGAATAAAGAATCAGGTCTATGAGAAAGGAAATGCTGATCAATGTCTCGCAACCGGAGGAATGCCGGATCGCGATCATTGAGGACGGACTCCTGGAAGAGCTGTATGTCGAACGAGCCAGCCAGGATAACTATGTAGGAAACATTTACAAAGGAAAGATTGTCAACATCGAGCCGAGCATTCAGGCGGCGTTTGTCGACTTCGGCGTCGGGCGCAACGGCTTCCTGCACATCAGTGACGTCGAGCCGCAGTACTTTCGCCAGGGCGGTTTCGATCCGGCTGGCGTGGATCCACCCGGCGGCGGTCCACGCCAGGATGATCTGGATGTCGGCGACGACGAGGACCATCGTCAGACACAACGACGTCCGCGAGGCAACCGGACCGGTCATCGGCCTCGATTCAAACCGCCTCTGCAGGAGATTTTCCGCCGTGGCGACGAGGTGCTGGTCCAGGTGATCAAGGAAGGGATCGGCACCAAAGGCCCGACGCTGTCCACTTATATCAGCATCCCCGGTCGTTACCTGGTGCTGATGCCTGCGTTGGGACGGGTGGGTGTCTCTCGAAAGATCGCCGAAGACGACGAACGCCGGAAGTTGCGGGAAACGATGCTCGAACTGAACCCCCCCAAAGGGCTCGGCTTCATCGTCCGCACGGCTGGCGCGGGCCGCACCAAGAAGGAATTGTCGCGTGATCTGGCGTATCTGCTGCGATTGTGGAAAGTCATCGTCCGGCGACTGAAAAAGCATGCCGGGCCGTTGGACATCTACGAGGAAAGCGACATGATCATTCGTACGATCCGTGACATGTGTACCACGGACGTCGATGCCATCTATGTCGACCAGCAGGAAGCCTACGAGCGGGCGCGGGATTTTTTGCAACTGGTCATGCCCCGCCACGTCCATCGTTTGCACTGGTACGAAGGCAAGGAACCGCTGTTCCACAAGTACAAACTGGAAAGCGAGATCAGCCGCATCTACAAACGCGAGGTGCCCTTGCGACTGGGAGGATCGATCGTCATCGACCAAACCGAAGCGTTGGTGGCGATCGACGTCAACAGCGGCAGCTTCCGAATCGATGACACGGCCGAAGAGGCTGCGTACCAGCTCAACCTGGCCGCTGCCCGCGAAATCGCGCGGCAACTGCGGCTGCGGGATCTGGGGGGCGTGATCGTCAATGATTTTATCGACATGCGGCGTGAAAAACATCGCCGCGGCGTCGAACGGGCGCTGCGGGATGCCATGCGGCGCGATCGGGCTCGCACCAAAATCTTGCGGACCAGCCCTTTCGGATTGATCGAGATGACTCGACAACGTATCCGACCCAGCTTGAAGCGAAGCGTCTACACGGATTGCCCATGCTGCAACGGTCGAGCGGTCGTGAAGACGGCCGAGAGCATGACCATCGAAGTCATCCGCATGCTGATGCTGGCCAGCCAGCAGCCCCCCACGTGCCGAGTCACGGTGCGAGTCAACGACGAGGTGGCGTCTTATCTGAACAATCGCAAACGGCGCGAGATCACGCTGCTGGAAGAAGAAGGCCAGATGACCGTTCAGATTCTTGGCAGCGAAGGCCTGTTTCCGGAACACCTGGAATTGGACTGTCGCGACGCCGAAGGACGTGAAATCAAATTGCCGATCTGATCATGTCCCCCAGCGGCCGACAGCACGACGCCCACGGCGGATCGCCCAAAATACCGATCCCAAGCGACCCGTCTGCGGGCCTGCCGATGACGCTTCGCTCGGTGCTGACGATCGCGGGGGCCTTGCTGCCGTTGGCCGCTGGGCCGGTTTTGGCCCAGCGCGACCCTTCGCCCCCGCAACTGGTTCGCGAGGATGCCAGTTTCCCGGCTTCGTTGGAGCGGATCGAGCCGGGCTGGGATGTGGTCGTGCGGTCAGACGACGAAGTCCATCGTGTCCCTGCCAGGCATCTTGTCGCCTGGGGCGAGTTCCGCGACAGCGATCGCGGGCCTCAGATCGTTTTGGTCGATGGTTCCTGGTTGGTCGGTGATGTGCGGCGCATCGATGAAAACCACGTGCAGATCCTCTCCAGCCTGTGGGGCGAGGTATCCTTGCCGAAAAATCGCGTGCGCGGCGTGCTATTCAATCCGTCCGTCGATCCGTTGCAACGCGATCGCGTCCGAGGGCAGATCTTCGCGTCCCAGGGCGACGATCATCAGTTGTGGCTGGAAAATGGCGATGCGATCGCGGGTACCGCCCAGCGACTGGTCGAGCAAGAGATCGGGCCGGGAGAACTCTCGATCAGCCTGGTCTTTGTCACGCAAGGTCGCGAGTTGCTGATCGATTTAGACAAGATTACGGCGTTGGTTTTCAACTCGTCGCAAGATCAACGCGCCTCGCAACCAGTTTCCCACACGTTGCTCGGCTTGGCCGACGGCACAAGGCTGATCGTTCGGGACATCGAACTCTCCGACCGCGTCGCGCGTCTGGCGTTGGACGGTGACATCCAATTGACCATCGACCCGCCATCACTTTGGGAGCTGACCGTCCTGGTCCAGCCCCTGGGCGCCGGCATCGTGTATCTGTCGGACCTTGAATCCGTCGGGTATAAGCACATTCCCTTGCTGACCAGGACCATCCCCCAGGGATTGGATCGGAACTCGCAAGGCGGTGCTTTACGAGCCGGCGGCAAACGGTATGCCAAAGGGATCGGGATGCCCAGCGCGTCGCGCGTCGCGTACGCGCTGCGAGGCCGATATCAGCGGTTTGCTGCCGAGGTCGTTCTGGATGATTCGGCCGGTCCCAGCGGTAGTGTGGTATTCCGCGTGCTGTTCAGCGATGGACAAGGAGGGTGGGAGACGGCCTGGGAGAGTCCCCTGGTACGTAGCGGCGATCCGCCTCGACCGATCTCGGTCGACACTCGCGGAGTCCAGGCGATGGTGCTGATCGTCGACATGGGCCAGCGCGGTGATGTGCAGGATCACGCGCTATGGCTGAACGCTCGTTTGGTGGAGTTGCAGAAATGATGGACCAAGAGGTCAATGTCGGTCGGCGGTTGGCGCAGACTGCTCGACGAAATCCCGCTGGCATCGCCGTGATTCAGGCTGGCAAGCCTGGCATCCGAGGAACTCGCCCGTACCAGCAGTGCACGTTCAAGCAACTGGAAGACGACAGCAACCTATTGGCCGATGGGTTGCGGGACATGGGCATCCAGCCCGGGATGCGATTGGTATTGATGGTCCGACCCGGAATCGATTTCATCTCGCTGGTTTTTGCTATGCTAAAGGCTGGCAT
>SKVE01000106.1 GCA_007129635.1 Planctomycetaceae bacterium | reverse complement strand
TGCCCAGACGGCCCAGGGGAACGCGACGATTGAATCGCTCGGGATCCGCATCGACGGCGGGGGCCAGCATTTCGGTGTACATCAAACCTGGGGCGACACAATTGACAAGGATCCCATGCGGTGCCATTTCGCGAGCCAGCGAGATCGTAAAGCCGATGATCCCCGTTTTGCTCGCGTCGTAAGCCGTTTTTCCCGACTCCGAGCCCCGGAAAGCTGCTTGCGACGAGATGTTGACGATCTTGCCTGTCCGGCCAGTGGGCAGCGAACGCCGAGCCAGTTCGCGGCTGCACAAAAAGGTACCCGCCAGATTGACGTGCATCGCTCGTTCAAATTCATCCAACGTCAAATCGACCGTCGCCGCCGGCGGGCAGTAGGCCGCGTTGTTGATCAAAGCGTCCACCGGTCCCAGTTCCTGTTCGATCTGGTCGAACATGCGCGTGACATCGGCTTCGTTCGCGACATCTCCCGAGACCGCGATGGCAGCGGTCCCACACTGACGGCGGATCTGCTCGACCAGCTCGTTTGCCTGGTCCGGGCTGTGTCGATGGTTCACCGCCACGCGCGCCCCCTCGTCGGCCAGCATCCGGCAGATCGAACGCCCCAGTCCTCGATAACCACCTGTCACCAATGCGACTTTGTCGCGAAGTCCCAGATCCATTGCGTTGTTCCTTTCGGCCTTCCATCATCGAAACCGCTTTCACTCGAAGCGGGCCGTTGATCGTCGTTGGATGGTTACTCTGGTTGGTACTGCTTGCCGCACTTTTCGCAATAGCTGCCGATCACCGGCCCGTCTTTGCGCCGCCAGACGTGATCGCATCGTCCCATGGGTTTTTCCCGTTCCATCCCGCACTTGGGGCACGCGTTCGGAGGGAAGCCGCCCAGTCCGGTGCCGAAGGCATGTTCGCACCCATTGTCCAATCGCTTCTGCCGCCCGGCCAGTTTTTGTTCCCGCCGAGCCGCGCTTTCCGCTTGAATCACGTTCAGCTCGCGAAACAGACGCCAATCCTGGTACGCTGCCCACGCGAATTTGGCCAAGGAATACAGCAACGCGATCACCAACGCTGCAGGCACAACCAGTATTACCCCCAGAAAGAATGCATCTCTCATCGCTTGCCCCTCGAATTCTTTTTGGCCTTGGATCGTGCGCTGTCTCCAGCGACGGCCGCAGCAGATCCTAATGTTATCCCTCTTTTCACGCTTTGATTGAAGGGGACTTGAATGCGATCTTTTGTCGAGGGACAATCAGGAAGATCGTACGAGAATCGCCTCCATAAACGAGAAAGGTGAATCGATGACGTATGGCAACGTTCGAAAACGCCCCGGGCAACTGGGCATGCTGGGTTTGGTGGTACTGGCGTTGGTGTTGCCAGCCGCCGTGTCGGAGATTCGCGCCGATGAACGGCCCAACATCGTTTTTATCTTCACCGACGATCATGCTCAGCATGCGATCAGCGCGTACGGCTCGGTGATCAACCAGACGCCGAACATGGACCGCCTTGCTCGACAGGGCATGCTGTTCCGAGACGTTTTCGTGGGCAATTCGATTTGTGCTCCCAGCCGAGCGACGTTGCTGACCGGCAAGCATTCCCATCTGAACGGCCAATTGACCAACCGGGATCGATTCGATGGCCAGCAGCAGACGTTTCCCAAGTTGCTGCGCGAGGCGGGCTACGCAACCGCGATGATCGGAAAGTGGCATCTGCAAAGCGATCCGACCGGCTTCGACCATTGGGACATCCTGCCTGGGCAAGGTAACTATTACAACCCGGATTTCATCACGCCCGAAGGGCGGCATCGCGTCACCGGCTACGTCACCGATATCATCACGGACAAGTGCCTCCAGTGGCTGGAGGAAGGCCGAGACCCGGACAAGCCGTTTTTGCTGATGTACCACCACAAGGCGCCGCATCGCGAATGGATGCCCGGCCCGGACCATCTGACGCTGTACGACGACATCCAGCTTCCCGAACCGCCCACGCTGTTCGACGATTACGAAACGCGAGGCCGGGCGGCACGCGAGCAGGAGATGGAGATCGGCCGACACATGTTTTTGGGCTACGATTTGAAGGTGCCACCGCAGGAGGACAGCCCGCAGATCGAATGGCAGCGGTGGAAGAACAACGATTACCATCGGATGAACGACCAGCAGCGAGCCGCCTGGGATGCCGCGTACGGTCCGAAGAATCAGGCCTTCCGCGATGCACAGCTAGAAGGCGACGATCTGCTCCGCTGGAAGTATCAACGTTATGTGAAAGATTATCTGCGGACCATCGCGTCGGTGGACGACAACATGGGCCGGATGCTGGAGTATCTGGAACAGGCCGGGTTGGCCGAGAACACCATCGTCATCTATGCATCGGATCAAGGCTTCTACCTGGGCGATCATGGCTGGTACGACAAGCGATTCATCTACGAGCCGTCATTGCGTACTCCCCTGATCATCCGTTGGCCAGGGCTCACCCAAGGCACCGAAAACACGGACATGATCAGCAGTCTGGATTGGGCGCCGACCATGTTGGACATGGCCGGTGTGCCGGTACCGGACGACATGCAAGGACGGTCGCTGGTCCCGCTGCTCCAAGGCAACTCGCCGGACGACTGGCGAACGAGTGTCTACTACCACTACTACGAATTTCCTTCCGTCCACATGGTCAACCGCCACTACGGTGCCAGGACGGCTCGTTACAAAATCGCCCACTTCTACCAATTGGAGGAATGGGAACTGTACGATCTACAAACCGACCCGCACGAGGTGAACAACGTCTACGGCTCGCCGGAGTACGCGGAAATCCAAGCCGAGATGAAAGCCGAACTGGCGCGGCTGCAGAAGTACTACCGTGACGACGATCCGTACATATCGCCGGATCAGATCGCGTTGCGCCGTAAGTTGCACTATTTGAAGGAGGTTCCCTTACAGCAGGTTGTGGCTTACGAGTCCAACCAACAGCAGACGCGCGGGGACCTGGACCCAGCCTTCAAGCCCATCACGCTGGGCGCCCATGCGGTACCTCGAGGCGATGGCGTGCTGGTGGCACAAGGCGGCGAGAATATGGGCTATGCTTTGTACCTGGCCGATGGCGTGCCGACTTTCGCGGTGCGTAGCAGTGGCCAATTGGTCCAAGTGGTTGCCGACAAGGCTCTGCCGCCAGGGCAACCAGTCCACTTGGCCGCCGTGCTGGACGACCAGGCACAGATGCATCTGTACGTCGACGGCCAACGAGTCGCCAGCGGTCAAGGGGCAATCCTGATCGCCAAACCCAATGTGGCTTTCCATGTCGGACGTGATCCCAGTTCGCCGATCGGCGAGTATGACACGCCTCACGAATTCCCAGGCGAGCTGTCCGACATTCGCGTCTATTGGGGAGTGCTCGGAGCAGCAGAACTGCGGAAGTGGGCCGGCGGAGACAACTAACGCCGTTGGCCCAATCGTCGATGGAGCAAACCAACCGTTTCACAACCCATCCCTTTCCATTTTCCTGAAGGAGAGTTAGCGTCATGTTGAAAAAACCGCAACAAATCGCCTGGCTGGTGATCATGAGCTTCAGCGTCCTGTTGACGGCCATGTTCGGCGTCCGCGTCGCGGATTCGCTGTGGTCACGGGCCCATGCGGCCGAACCTCCGCAACGCCTGCTGTCGCAGACGGTGCAAGCCGTCGACATGTCGAAGCCCATCGCCCAGGCCCAACTGTTGATCGAGTTGCCGGAACGGTACAACACGCCCGATGCGTTGTGTCTGATGGCCAACGGTGATGTGATCGTCACGGTACCCAATGTGAACGATCGCAGTTCGCCGCCGGCCCTGTTGCGTATCAAGCCGGACAACTCGTGGGAGGAATTCTATCAGCCTCCGCCCCATCCGGTGACCGGCGAAATGTACACGTTCGGTGTCGCCACCGATCCCAACGGCGATCTGTTCTTGGCCGATCTGCAGTGGTTTGTGAACCCGGAAGATCCCGGCCACCATTCCCGTGTGCTGTGGATTCCGATGCAGGACGGAAAGCCCGGCGAGGCCAAGACGATCATCGAGGGCTTGGTTACGGTCAATGCGGTGTTGATCCGCGATGGGTACGTTTACCTGACCGATACGATCATGAAACCGGGCACCGATCCGTTGATCAGCGGCATTTTCCGCTTCCCGTTGGATCAGGCCAAGGAGAACACGATTCGAGCCACGTTGCCGCTGGAAGACGATCCGCATTGTATCGGAACGATCGAGACGCATAATGTCGAGGTCGGCTTTGGTGCCGATGGGTTAGCGATGGACAATCACGGCAACCTGTACGTTGGCAACTACGCGGATGGAACGATCCACAAGATCGAATTCGAAGCCGACGGCACGCCGAAACCGCCGACGATTTTCGCGAAAGCTCCGTTCATGAAAACCGCCGACGGATTGTTCTACGACGCCAAGCGCGAGGTGATCATCGTCGCCGACATGATGGCCAACGCCATCCAGATGGTGTTCCTGGACGGCACCGTGCGAACCTTGGCCCAAGACCCGGCCAGTGACGGTTCCGGTGGCCGGTTGAGCGCGCCCAGCGAGGCGCTCGTGCGCGGGGACGAGGTGATCGTCTGCAACTTTGACATGGTGATCCCCGGCGGAGTGAACGAAGAGTTCGGTCCACCTCACACGATCTCCGTCATCAAACTGCCCGAGTCGTTGCGCGACTGAGGACCGGCAAATAGATCAGGCTCTGTCAGAAACGGTTTTCTCCACGTTTTCTGACAGAGCCTAGCTTGCTGAGCGAGAACAATGCCAGGTTCCGGCCGACGTGAGCAGGTTCATGTCGTTGATCCCTGCTCTTGGCCGGCCGGGGTCAACCAGCGGCGGACGAGCGTCTTTTCCAGTTCAACCAGCAAG
>SKVE01000162.1 GCA_007129635.1 Planctomycetaceae bacterium | reverse complement strand
CTCTTTTCGTGCGGGTAGCCGAAGACCTTCGTAAAGGTCTCGACGACGTAGTCAAACGTGTGTGCGTCGTCGTTGAACACCAAGACCGCATACGGCGGCTGCTTCTTTGGCGGCGCGTCGGCGGGTTCTTTCCGCCGCCGCTCTTTCGCCTTTGGCGGACTTTCCACCGCAACGGCCAGATTGTCGGTCATCCGGTTACTCCTCTTTATCTCACGGCCCCTACGCTTCTGCCGCGGCCACTCGTCCAAGCCCCTCGGCCTTCGCGAAGATCCCTTGGGCATTATTGCAGATTCTCATCTTGGTTGACACACGAATCTAGCGCGACAGCGATGTGTCGTCGATTCGGCCACAGTCGATGATCTATTTGATGACAGACGTTTCGCCTGAACGCTGCGAACACCTCGACGCTCGGCTCGAAACCGCCGATTTTACCCGCTATCGGTGCAAAACGTTCGAGCTGACTGAGCTGTGGCACGGCTCTTGCTTCCCGAGCTGGAAGGAACAGGCCGTTTCCTTTGTTGGACGCGGCCCGACGTGGAACCTTTTGGTAGACGAGGAGCAACCACGATGAAACGAAATCTCTCGCTCATTGCCATTGCCATTGTTCTGACGGGCTTGTCCGTCCAGACGAGTCAGGCTTCGGACGCTGCTTCGCGGGTGGACATCGGTCGGCGTCACGCTCGTGCCGAAGCCAGCTACGACGGACCGGCGGGGATGGCTCGGACAGACACGCGAGTGGGACGCGTCAATTTCGCTCGCGGCCTGGCAGTCTCGTATGGTATCGACGGCGTTTCGCTGTCGCAGAGTATCGGAGTGTCCCACGGCGGTCTGTCGACGGCGCACAACTTCCAACTGAGCATCGGCCCCGGCGGGACACATCTCAGCCGTGGTGGCGTCGTCACCCGTGGTGGTGATGCGCGAGCCATCACGAGCGGCCATACGTCCCGCGGGCGTGGAGGGCCACGCGGCGGCAGTTCTTCGACGGGAACAGGCCACGATACACGCGCTTGGTCCAGTTCAGAATCCCATCCCCGTTGGTCTTCCCATCCCTGGTTCCGTTCTACGAGGTGATGTCATGAACGTTCGCACACTGATTGCCCTGACCGTCTTCAGTCTGGCCGTAAGCCAGCACGTTGTCTCGATGGCCCAGCCCGCCATGCGACGACCACTGCGAAATGTCGGTCCTCAGCCCGTCGAGCACGTCAGCCCGCTGGGCAGCGAAATTCAACGCTTTTTGGCGGAACGGAGCCAAGCATCGCTGGACCGCGCGTTGCGGCGTGCACCGCCGTCGATCTGGTTCGATACGTGGGATGAAGACGACCCGTGGTTCGACGCGGACCGGCAGGCGAGCCCGTGGTGGGACGAACCGTGCCCGGAGCCATGCGATCCCCGCCCGCCCGCCGTTGGTCGCGGTGCTGTGGCGGTCTCGCTGGCCGAGGTCGATGGGTACTACGAGATCGAAGCGGCATTTGCCGACCAGCACCACCGGCAGAAGTACCGGGCCAGCGGCTCGCGCGAGGAGATCGGGCAATGGCTGAAAACGCTGCCACCCCGCTTGCGGAAAGCCATCTTGCGGCAAATGCCGGAACTGGACGATCACGCAGTAGTAGAAGGCCAGGAAATACCGAACGACGATGCCGAACCGGCGGATGATTCGCACACCGACGACGATGATTCGGATGAGAGCGTAATGAAATCGAACGACATCTGTAACCCTGAAGGAGAAGAACGATGATCCGAACTGCAACTTATTTCGCCATGTTTTTCGTTTGCTTGGCCAACGTGCAGGCCTCGGCCCAGGTTACCGCTCGAAGCTACAGCGATGGAGGCGTAGCGACGGCTCGGGCCAGCGGCGTGGGGCGCACGAATCTGCTCGCCGAATCGGCAGCCAGCGGCGGAGGTCGGGCGGATGCCCGCATCCGAGGCAGCGGCCTGTACGGCGGCGTGGCCACGGGCACCAGTCTGGCCGTGACCGATGGCGGCCGAGCCATCAGCCGAGCCCGAACCGATGCTTCCGGCCGCGGAGCCTGGTCGCATGTGGACGGTATCGCCGGATCGGTCCGTGGTTCGGCAGTCAGCCAAAGCAACGCATCCGCTCGGGGCCGAGGCCAAGCGATCAGCCGCAGCACGGCGATCGGGAACGATGGCCGAGCCATCTCGCGATCGGATGCCGATGCCCACGGCCTGAGGGGCGGCCGCGCGTTGGCCGAGTCGGAATCGTTGGCCGATGCCTACTTCGGGACGGCGCGCAGCCGCAGCCGAGTCCAAGCGCACGCCGACTTCGGTGGCCGAGCCGTAGGGCAAGGCGACGCGATCGGCCTGGGGTGGGGGCGACGCGCTCGTGCCGATGTCCATGTCCAGAGCACGGGCCGCTTCGGTGGCCGCAGCCATGCGAGTGCCTCGCATCTGGACTGGTAAGTCGCAGCCGCCAGTTCTAAGGTCAAAACAACACCCGCTGGGCGAGAAACACAATCGCAACGACGATAATCATGCCCAAGATCCGCTCCATCGTGCGTGGCTTCAGCTTCGAGGAACCCATGTACGATCCCAAGCTCCCGCCCAGAGCCACGGCCACGATCAGCGGTGCAAACGCGACCGGGTCCAACGGGTGGTGCTGAAGCCTGGCCACCAAACCCGCACACGAATTGACCCAGATGAAGATCGCGCCAGTCGCCGCAGCTTCCTTCGGCGAGCCCAGATCGAAAACGATGATCAAAGGCACCAGATAGACGCCTCCGCCAATCCCCACGATCCCTGCCACCAGTCCCAGAATTGCCCCAATGACCATCGACAGGACAATGCGTTGCATCTTTCCGAGTTCAAGTTTCAGCGAAACATGGTCCCAACCGTAGATGCGAACGGCGACCAACGCCAACGAAATCATCAGAACCCAGTAGAAGACCTCCTGCGGCAGCGTCAGCGAACCGCCGACATACGACATCGGCACAGAAGTCAGGAGGAACGGTAGGATGAGGCGAAGGCGCGCGTGCCCTTCCCGTAAGAAGTTGACGCTTCCGATGAACGTCACCAACAGGTTCAGCGTCAGCGAAGTGGTGGGAATCATCACGTGGCTGACCCCAAAAATCGCCATCAACGCGGTGTAGGCCGAACCGCCGCCCAGCCCGACTGAGGAATAGGCCAAAGACACCCCGACAAAAAGCAGGGCCAAAAAGATCGACATTGCAAGCGGATCTTCCATCGTAGCGTACTCGTCCCCGGCATCTCAGCAAAAGCGGCTTCCTAATGGCTCCGAGTATAGCAACGCAAGCCGAATGAATTTGTCGATTTCGAATGGCAGATGTTCCGACCCACATTTGCCACCGCGTACCGGCCGCCGTGGCGGGCTCGACTTTGCTGGCTCTGGTGGCTGGCGTTGTCTTCAGCGCTGAAGTGGGAAGCACGCCGATCCGACGCTTCTACCAGTCCAACCCCGTCCAGGGTCAGGCAGACCATCGGATGCAAGAGACTGGCCCGGCGGAACAAGTGGACCCGGCCGAACCGGAGTCCGTCGCAGCCGCACCCGACGTGTTGGACAGCGTCGATCAAATTCCCGATCCGGATATCGCCCGGGAACTCGATTCCGTCGGGCCGATGGAACTTCAGATGGTCGAGCCCCGGACGTCGCCGCCTGATGCGAGGCAGAACCAAGCCTCCATCCCGGCGGTGGAAAGCCAACCGAGCACATCGCCCACAGCACATGGAGGGGTGGGGGTGACCACGAGCACCAGCGAGGAAGCGCCCCGCGGCACCGACGATATCATCGCCGGGATCAATGCACCCTACTACCGATTGGCTTCGTCGGAAGAGTATATGCGGATGGCGAACCAGTACGGTGGGCGTTTCCTAGCTTGGAACGGCAAGACGATCACCGACGTCGGATACTTTTGGGACCATGCTGAAGAGCGACACAAGATCGCGCACGACTACCTGTTTGCCAGTTACGTCTGAATACTGGAATACTGGACCAGACCAGGCAGGGAAGACGGACACCCAGGCCATCATTCCATCATTCCATCATTCCATCATTCCCCACCGAATTTTGGCAAATTCGGCTACGGGGCAAATTCGGCTACGGGGCAAATTCGGCTACGGGGCAAATTCGGCTACGAGAGAGGGGGGGGATGGCGATGGTCAGGTGGGTTCGAGTTCGCAGTCTTCCAGGGTGAACGAGGCGCCTTGTTGTAGGAAGTTGACAGCTACCAACAGACGACGCTCGCCCTGACGGCGAATCACATAGCCCTCGTAGCCTCGAAACGGCCCACTCCGCACCTGGACTCGATCGCCCGGCAGCAACCGAGATTCGGGGGTCAAGGGCACTCCGGCTTGAATCAACTTGTGGATCTGCAGCAGATCACGCGTCAGTTCCGCTCCATCGCCCACTCGATTATACCGAGCGACGCAATTGGTGGTCATCGCCTGGTAACGTTGATCCTCGTCGCCATACAAGAACACATAGTTCGGAAACAAGGGGATGTACGACGTGCGAATCCGACCGGCCGGCGAACGCTGACGTTTGGGGATGATTGGACAATAGAACGGGATGTCCAAGCCGACTAACTGACGCATCAAATGCTTTTCGCGACGTGATAACGTGTAGATGGCCCACCAACTGAGATCCGGTTGGACGCCCAAGTCCTCGCGCGCGAAGAGATCAGCCGGGTAGAGTTCGGTTTGCTGGGATAAAATGGGCATGGGTTCGTGGTTCGTGGTTCGTGGGCAGTTGCCGAAAACCCCTAATCTTTCACCTAATCTTCAGTGATCAGTGCAAAATGCAAAGTGGTCAGTATTCGGTGAGTTGGTGGGGCAAGGGAATTGGGTCTGGAATGCTGGGGGATTGGGGATTGGGGATTGGGGATTGGAATACTGGAATACTGGAATATT
>SKVE01000810.1 GCA_007129635.1 Planctomycetaceae bacterium | reverse complement strand
TCGCAATCGAGGGGCGTACTTCTTCAGACGCCGCATCCCGTTGGCGACGAACTCGTAATCGGCCGGTGCGGGTTCGTCGAACCAGTAAACGTAGGCCATCTCCAACCAACCACGCTCGGCCAGGAAATCTTCGAGCTGCTTGACGTAATCGGCGAACATGGCTTGATACTCGGGAGTGTCTTCTCCGTACTCGCCAATTTTCGGCTCGTATCGAGAATGGAACGTCCCACCTCCCATGCCCTGGATGTGCAGCCGAAATCCGGTGAAACCGTAACGCTCGATCGCTCGAGTCATCGCGGGTTCAAACGCCGAGAAATCCACTTCGGCTCGCGGCGGCTGAGCGTCGGGCACGAAGCGAACGCGGATCGGGTCTAACGGGACCGGGTCGTAGGGACTGATCCGATGCTTGGCAAACGATTCCAAATACATGTCCAGCACGCGACGCCGATCCTCGTCGCTCGTCAAACCGTGGTATCGCCAGATGTTCGCGGCACTCAACCCAAACGCCGTCTCCAGATGATTCTTCTTGGGCAGCGTGAAGTTCCAGACTCGCAATTCGATCGGCACCTCGGCGGCAAACCCGTCCGCCCGCAATCGCAGGCTGCCCGTATAGTCACCCGCCGGGGCACCCTCGGGCACGTAAAACAGGACCCACAGCGGCTGGTTCTGCCCGGCGGCGACTTGCAATGGAGCATCCAAAGGAGGCAACGCATCGGGCCACCAATCGCGTACTCCGGTGGCATCCGTCGGATGTTGGACAAAGTGATAGTAAACCCAGAGGATCTCGGTGCTGGCCGCCGGGATACGATAACCTCCCGGCCCGACCAGATCCGTCGCCTCGGCGGTCAATCCGGTCAAGTCGTCGGTCGGTCGCACCACGATCTGCGCCGCTTCATAATCGTGTCGAGCCGCTTCCAGACGCACCGCTTCGCCCCGGGCGTTGGGCACCGCTCGCTGTCGAGGCACCTTGCGGGTAGCGTCGCACCACCACAAGGCAACCTGATCGCAGCCGCCGGGCAAGCGGTAGCCGTAATCCGTCCGATAAAAGTCGGGCACGCGGATCGTCAGGTCGGTGGCAAGCGTCGCCCCGCGTTCTTCGCTGACCCGAAGACTCACCACATGGCTGCCCGGCAATCGATCGGGCACGGGCATCTGAAACCGCCAACGCTCGCCGGTTGACACGACGCCTCGAGCATCGGCCGTGAAATCTGCCGGCCCCGTCAGCGATGCCTTCAAAACACCATCCGACGGACCGGACCAACCAACCGTCGCGTCCAGTCGCCGGGTGCCCGTCTGCGAGTCTCGTTGGATCGTCATGCGTTCGATCGTCAGATGGTCGGTCATCTCCCGCAGATCCGCGTAGACCGTCTCGCCTGTGACTTCGCCCAGCGTCTGGTCCAACCGTGCGCGAACATCCAACCGGTTGACCTGAAAGCTGGCCGCACCTTCCGCGGACCGCAAGCGGACATAGAGTTGCTCGGCGGGAAGAAGATCGTCCGGCACCTGCCCACCGGCCGTACCCAGCTCGTCCTGTTCCGCCAGCAGATGCCAATCACGCCCTTCGCGACTGATCTCCAACCGGCAGACGCCTCGTACGTAATGATTCACGTCGAACTCGACCGACATCGACATCAGCGACACGCCGGGCAGCGCGAATCGGTAGATCACCTCGGCGTCAGTGCCGAACGTCCAGCGATCCGAATTGAACGAAGTCGTGGTGCGATGCAGGACGCGATGATCATTGCTGCCCGGATGCCTGTAATTCCCAGCGAAGTGATAACGATCGCCTCGAATCATCTCGCCTTCGCCCAGGACAATTTCGCCCTCCTGCCGATAAACGGGCAGCGTCGGAGTCAGCCGCACCGCGTCGAACTGGATGGCGCCCGTCGCATGCCATTGTCCCAGCCTCAATCGGCCGTCACCGCCATGGTCCGGTACGCGAAACACGTGCCCCAGCCATCGCCATTGATCGGTCAACCCAACCTGATCCCGGTTGGCGAACGCCGGGCCGGTGATCGCGCTGCCGCTTCCACCAACTCGACGACCACGGAATTCGAAGTGATAGCGGTGGCCCGGCGACATCGTCACCTCGGGCGTCCACCAGAAGCTGGAATCGCTGCCGCTGCCGCTGACCTCCAACATCTGTCGGTCGACCCAGCGCCCCGAGCCATTTAAGCGCCAGCCTTGCGGGCTGTCTTCTCCCACTCGGAATTCAGCATTCGGCACGATAGGCCGGTCCGCCTGGATCTGCGGTACCACAGCCAGCGCGACGCCCCAAGCCATCATCATCGTCGTCCACTTGCTCATGATCTGTCCTTTATCGATCCCTTGCCCCAGATGCCCCGAGTTGTCCACCGCGTTCTTGCGATCGACCATCGGCTCCATCCGCGCCGTCCCACGCAATCGATTGTAACGGCCACAAAACGGCGGGAACAGACGACGCGGCCGTTCGGTCACTCCTGTGTTCGAACCCATACCATTCTTCTGCCACCAACGTCGACACCGATGGCTACGGCTCTGGGAAAGATCGAAACGCAATTCTTCGCCTATGTGCAGATGCGAGGGTAGCAGACCGTCCGCACCGGAGAAGTGATCCGCGCCTTGGGCATTTCGCCCCAGCAGGAACGCGACCTGCTCAGCCGGCTGGCCCGGCGGAATCTGATCGCCTGAGTCCGGCGGAGGCTGTACCTGGTGCCGCTGCGGTTACCGCCCGGTGGGAAGTGGGGACCAAGCGAGTTCTTGGCTCTGACCACGCAGGTGAACGACCAGGGCGGCCGGTATCAAGTCTGCCGCCCCAACGCCTTCTACCGCTACGGCTGGAACACCCCAGTTCCTAACCGGATCTACGTGAATCATGCCCACCATACGCGAGCGGCTTCAGCGGTTCACCGAGAGTGATTAGTCGTCTACTGCTTGCGGAGCTGGGCGCGATCCAAAGCTGCTTCCAGGGACTTCACGATCTGTTTGCCGACCAGACGCTGGTCGTGGATCCAGATCATCGGCAGACCCTGTACGCCGGCCTGGTCGACCCAAGCGGTGAGTTGTTTGATTTGTGCATCCGTGTCAGGATGGTGGCCCTGGGCGTCGGCACAAAGATACGCCCGCGCGGCGATCTGGGCATTCGCATGGATTTGCAGAACTGGCTTGCCACCAAGACTGCCGATCACCTGGTCGATCCTGGAGCATCCGCACCTGGGTGAAGGCGACGTCGTCAGGGTCACCGAGACGGAATTGCTCGATCGGCTGCGGCGGTTGCGCCAACGGGGCGTTCCATGTGCCAGGAAACGATTGGTTGAGCAGGCGAAAGCAAGAATCGCCGCACGAATGCAGACGGAAACCATCGACCGCCAGTTCATCGACCCCATCGTCACCGGGGAACCGCCCGCCATTGCTGCTTTCTGGCCCGTCATCACCGTTAGCGGCTCCGAGGGCTCGCGCGATGCCCAATGGGTGGTCGTCATCAAGGAATGCGCTCAAGCTGTGCCGGAATCGTCGGAAGCAGGGTCCGGCCCGGTCGAGCCGTAAACCGCGCCCGGTCCTTCGGCCGCCACGACATCTTGCGGCGGCAGGGCCCTTTCCCCATCGCCCACGACGGGCACCCACCGATCCACCATCGCCGCGCCCACGTTCTGCGCCAGGCTGTAGGCAAGGATCGGCAGCAACGCGAGTTCCTGGGAACCCAATACCGTGGAAACCAGCACCATGGCCGCCCCATTGTTCTTCAGCGCCAAGCCGAACAGCAGCGACGCCCGCTCCGGCCGCTCGGCCCGGAACCCGCGGGCAAGCAGCTCGCTGCCAAGGAACACGGCGGCCGCCAAAGCCGCCGCACCCGCCACGGCGGTGGCGATAACTGTCACCGATTGGAAGGCCAGCACCTCGGGCAACGTCAGCGCGGCATTAAGATAGTACAGCAGCAGCAGGGCGGCCAGGTTGATCAGCTTCAGATAAGGCTTCATGTGCTCGACACGCGCTGTGCCCAAGCCCACTCGAGCGCCCAGACCGGCGACCGCCGGCGCGACGACCCATAACGCAAGGAACCAGGCGGTCGTGTGCGGCGCACCACCAATCGGGCCGACCACATCGCCCGCCTGCCACGAAGCCGTCAGAGCCAGCACGGCGGCGGTCGATAGCGGGCTGGCAAGTGTCGACAGCAGCACCAAGCCCAGACTCAGCGCCAGGTTGGCTTCCGCGTTTTGCGCCCACGCGGCCGAGGCCCCGGCCACAGGCATGGCGGCCACCACGGCAAAGCCCACCAGCAGCACAAGGTACTCCTGCGGTAATTGATGCCACGCCAGGAAGAGCCCTGCGACGACGACCAGCGTCATGGGAAGGACGATTCCCGCAATCCAACCGGCCGCCAGCAGTTGCCAGTGCCGACCGACGTGGCGCAACTGCTCCAGGGCGACCCCCAGGCCGGCATTGAACAGAATGACCGACAGCAATAGCCGTAGCGGCCAGCGGCTGCCCAATGCCGTTCCCGACCCAGCATCGAGCCAACCACTTCCCGGCGGCCCGAGCGTCCCCAGCGCATACACCAGCAGCAGGCACCAGATCAGGTGCCGGTGCAAGAATCCATACACTCGCTGAACACCCGGCCGCATAAACACTCCACACAGTGGCAGGCCGCAGACGTCGCCCCGCCGACCCAACCATTCTGCCCGCCGTTCGGGCAAGCTGTCCAGCCCTCGGTCCGACCGCACCCGGTCAGCGGTCGTTGAGCCCCATGCTTCCGCCGCAGTCCGGTGTATTGCACGCGTGGGCCACGTTCAGGATCAACCCCGGCACGGCGGCCGAAGCGGCGGCGATGGCGGTCACGATCAGGACGGCAGTCAAGATCTTGCGGAACATGGTTTTTCTCCTGGGAAGAAGGTTGCGTGTCTGTGTTACGGA
>SKVE01000997.1 GCA_007129635.1 Planctomycetaceae bacterium | reverse complement strand
ATGCACCGGCTGCACAGCACGCAGCGGTTATGGTCCACGCGGAACAGGTCGTGGGACGAATCGACTTGATAGGCCGTGTTACGATAGGGCACACGCACGTGGTCCATGCCGCACTGCTGAGCCAGATTCTGGAGTTCGCAGTGCCCATTCGAGACGCAAACCGAACAGACATGATTTCGCTCGGAAAACAACAACTCGAGGATCAGCCGACGATACGACTGCAGACGTTCCGAATCGGTGCGGATCTCCATGCCTTCCGCGACGCGAGTCGAACAGGACGAGACCAGCCGGGGACTGCCGACGATCTCGACCACGCACAGACGGCACGCGCCCCAGACACTCAAACCCTCCAGATAGCACAGCGACGGAATACGAATCCCGTTCTCCCAGGCTACCTGGATGATGGTTTCGTCTTCGCGGGCACTGAAGTCTCGGTCGTCGATCTTGAAGGTGACGACACGCACATTAGGCGTTGACGTTTGAATCATGATACCGCCTCCATTTCCTCCGTCTGTTGTTCCATGTCCACGAATTCATCGCGAATCAGTTTTTCTTCGTACTCGTGCCGGAAGTATTGCAGCGTGCTGACGACCGGATTCGGCGCCGTCTGGCCCAGCCCGCACAGGCTGGTCATCTGCACCACTTCGCACAATTCCTCGAGCAGAGCCAGATCTGCCGAGGTTCCCTTCCCAGCGGCGATCTTGGTTAACAACTCGTGCATCTGATACGTGCCCACTCGACACGGCACGCACTTGCCGCACGATTCGGTCATGCAGAATTCCATGAAGTAGCGGGCCACGTCGACCATGGACGACGTTTCATCCATGACGATCATGCCGCCCGACCCCATGATCGAACCGACCTCGCGCAACGAATCGTAGTCGACCGGCAGATCCATCTGCTGCACAGGCAAGCAACCGCCGGACGGCCCACCCGTCTGCACGGCCTTGAAGCGTCTACCGTCGGGAACGCCACCACCGATCTCTTCGACGATCTCTCGTAGCGGAACCCCCATCGGAACTTCGATCAGCCCCGTATTGTGGATTCGCCCGGCCAGGGCAAAGACCTTGGTCCCCTTGGACCGCTCGGTACCGATCGACGCGAACCACTCGCCCCCGTTGCGAACGATCGGCGCGATGTTGGCATACGTCTCGACGTTGTTGATCAGCGTCGGGAACCCCCACAAACCCAGCTCGGCCGGGTACGGCGGGCGAGGCCGAGGCTGGCCCCGTTCGCCCTCGACCGATTGCATCAAGGCCGTTTCTTCACCGCAGACAAACGCGCCAGCTCCCAAACGCACCTCGATGTCGAAACTGAACGGCGTGTCGCAGATATTCGCACCCAGTAATCCCTTCTTCGTCGCTTGGCGGATGGCTTTCTTTAAGCGATCGATGGCTAACGGGTATTCGGCTCGCACGTAAATGTAGCCTCGATTGGCCCCGACGGCGTAGGCGGCCAACGCCATGCCTTCCAAGATCCGATGCGGGTCGGATTCCAGTACGGCACGGTCCATGAACGCACCGGGGTCGCCTTCGTCCGCGTTGCAGATCACGTACTTCTGAGTCGCCGGCATCTTGGCCACGGTCGACCATTTCAGGCCCGTCGGGTAGCCGCCTCCGCCACGACCCCGTAAACCGCTCAGACTGACCTCGTTTAACACCTCGGCCGGACTCGATTCGGTCAGCGCCTCGACCAGTGCCGAGTACCCATCCGCCGCGATATAGTCGTCGACATCCTCGGGATCGATGATCCCCGAGTTTTCGAGCACGATCTTCTGCTGTCGCTGGAAGAAGGGGATCGAGGTCGGGCATTCCAGCCGCTGGACCACCGAGCCGCCCAGGCTGCCGATGATCTCCTCCGCGTCCTCCGACTCGACATGCTGATACATGATCGGCTGATCGTCGCCCCGAGATCGGACTTCGACCAGCGGCCCCGCCGAACACAGCCCCATGCAACCGACCGACTTGACTTGGACCTGGTCGCCCTCGGGCGCAGCCTCCTCCAGACCCTTCAGCACCTGGTCGGCGCCGGAAGATTGGCAACTGGCCGCCATGCACACCCGCACACAATGCTGGCACGACTGGTGCTTTGCTTGCACCTGTTCCGCCAATTCGTTCAATTCGTCAATTTGCATTTCAAATCACTTTCTCGATATGTTCGAGCAAATCGTCTACTTTCAATTTGCCCAGCATCACGCCGTCCATCACGACGGCCGGGGCCAAACCGCAGGCTCCCACACAGCGAGCGCCCAAGAGCGACAGTTTGCGGTCAGCGGTGGTCTCGCCCAACGGAACATTGTATTTCTCGCTGACTCCGTCGACCAACTCGCCCGCACCCTTGATGTAACACGCCGTGCCAGTACAGACCACACACGTGTGTTTGCCCTTGGGTTTGAGCGTAAAAAGATGGTAAAACGTCGCGACCCCATACACCTTGCTCAACGGCAGATTCAAGGCCGAGGCGACGAACTTCATGGCCGGGTCGTCCAGGTATCCAAACGCGTCCTGCACGCTGTGCAACGTTTCGATCAACGCATGACCCGCGTATCCATTGCGCCGCATGGTCACGTCGATCAGCTTCCAGCGTTTGTCGTCGCTGGGCGGCGTCGGTTTGATTCGTTGTAATGGCATGTCTCTTGCTCCTGAGGAATTAACGCCGTACCGGGCACCCTAAAACAACTTGGTCGTAACGGCCTGGTCTTGCCCTTGCCAGGGGTGCCTCCAGAGTTCGTTCGCACCGTTGCGTTGAAGAGATGGCTCTCGATTCACACGCGAAGACGCTTCGTAGCCCCAGCGGGCTGCACTGCGTTCGGAGAGGTATTCGCACAATGTACCGAATTAGGCTCAGGTCGAAAAGATGACTCGCAAACAATTCGCGCCCCCTTCGACTGTCACCGAGAACGAAATCGATCATAATGCCCAAATTGCAAAAAGCTCGGCCAACTGCCCGATCGCCTCGCATTCGAAAACCTTGGCGGCCCGACATCCCAGTGGATAACCGGAGAAAGATCCTCGATGATTCGCAATGATCGCATTTTAAGTCGAGCGGCCGGGTTGGCCGCCAGCTTGTATTTATTCGCGCCAGTAGCGATGGCGCAGACAGATCCCGAGTTTTGGCCGCAACTGGTGACCGACCAGACACTGGCTGACCCGACGGCACTGGCCGCGCTCGAGCAACCGGGCCGGGTGATTTTCGAGGATGGATTCGAGTCGGAAGAGTCCTTGAAGAAGTACTTCGAGATCCGCGGGTGGCGAGAAGGGAACGTCCAAATCGTCGCCGATCCGAATCTGGCCCACTCAGGCAACGGAGCGATCCGGTTTACCGCCGTGGAACGAGGCGGCCGTGAATCGGGAGTCGGCGCGACGGCTTGGCTGGACGCCGAAGGATACGATCGCCTGTACTTTCGCCGCTACTTGCGCTTCGCGGCCGATTACGATCAAGGACCGTTGCATCACGTCGGCGGCGGACTGACCGGCGTCGCAGGCGCGGATCGCTGGCGAGCCATGGGTACCGCTGGCCGTCGACCGGCGGGTGATGATCATTTCAAGAGCGCTTTCGAGCCGTGGCGCGACTGGGGTCGGTACGAGCCGCCGGGTTACATGTTCCTGTACACCTACTGGATGGACATGAAACGCGATCGCGATGGCAATTACTGGGGCAATATGCTGGGGCCCGCACCAGATCAACGGATCGTGATCCAACGCGATCGATGGTATTGCTTGGAGCAGATGATCCAGACCAACCGACCCGGCCAAGCCGATGGCGAACTGGCCGCCTGGATCGACGGCCGATTGTACCTCCACTACCAGGGAATCCGCTGGCGAACCTCCGAAAACGTGAAACTGAAACGCTTCGGGATCGGGCTGTATGTCCATCGCGCCACCCAGGACAATACCGTCTGGTACGACGATGTGGCCGTATCGACCGGCTACATCGGCCCGAAATAGGCACCCGGCCAGGAGTTTCTTATCAATCAAGGTAGTCATGCATGGGTGACGCAACGGGGCAGGGAGTCGTTTTCGGCCAACGATCAACCACATGGAAAGCGGCTTATCCGAAAACGACTCCCGACCTGGCGTGTTCATTGTTCTGCGTAGATCCTCCTAGCAGGAGATTCGGGCCGTTTTGGAGTGCGGTGGCTTGACGCCGCTTTCGTTCTGCGTCAGCTTTGTATCTTGCACGATCGCTGTTGGAGGAGCGGAGAGACGGACCCACAAACCGCCTTGACCATCGCCCCTCGAAGTTGACCACCGTCTCCACCGAGCTTGCTCAGTGGGACGACGATTCTGCACCACTCTGCTAGTGCATAATCACGGCTTCCACCGAGCAAGCTCGGCGGGGAGCTGCCTGCGCCATCCGCGCGTCCGCACAAGAATCAGAATCAGAAGCCATGCCCGACGCCGCCAGATCGCACGAACGATTACGATCACCGGGATTCCAATCCCGGAAGATTCGATCGAAGCCGAGCGACGTCGGGGCGGGAAAGACTGGCCCACGGGTTTTCAGCAGTCCCGGGATTTGCCCACGAACAGTTTATTATTGAGGCCAATTCGGCCATGATAACACACCCCACATTGTACATCGACCCCTTCGTATGTCGTGTTTGTTGTTGCGGAGTCCGAATCTGAATGGATGACCGTTGGTGCGAAAAAAACGAAAAAGCCAGGCAGGATGGGAGTCTGAATGCTTGAAATCCGAGTTTCGAATGGTTAAGATCGGTAAACATATAGGAGTCTAGGCTCAGGTCACCTCAGGTTGGTTGCCTGTCTGGCCGGATTTCCAGGGAGCGGAGATGATGTTCAAAACAAGCCCTTCAACGCTGATCGCGATGGCAGTGACCCTATCGCTATGGATGCCGACCTCGGGGTTTGGGGGCGTGATCCAAAGCAATGGATTCGT
>SKVE01000860.1 GCA_007129635.1 Planctomycetaceae bacterium | reverse complement strand
GCTCCATGACGAAGAACAACTGCCCGTCCTCTTCTCCGTAGCCTATCAATTGGACGATGTTGGTATGGTTCAACATCTTCAACGTTTCGACTTCGCCTTGAAAACGTTCCCGAAACCGGGGATCGGCACTCAGATTTTCGGCCAGCACTTTGATCGCTGCCCATTGGCCCGTCTGATCGTGGACGGCGGCATAGACCGTTCCCATCCCGCCATGCCCCAGATGCCGATCGATGATGTATGGTCCCAGCTTTCGCTTCGCCATAGAACGTGTTCTCCTGTCCAGCGGCCGCTCTGCCTTGTGTGACTTGCATCTCGTCTGCCGTCAGTGTACCGTAGCAGGCAGCGATAATGTATATGGCGCCCTCACAGCGCTGCCTGGATCTCACAACCGACGAGGAACTAACATGCACCCCAAACAACGCTCTGCGATTTCTTCCATCAATCGGCGACAATGGATCGGCGGACTGACCGCCACCGCCGGCGCCCTGGCACTGGGTTCATCTGCTCGAGCGGATGAACCGGTCGCCAAGAACCAGCGGATTCAACAGTCCCTGGTCCAATGGTGTTACGCACCCTACTGGAATCTGGACGAAATGTGCCAGGTGGCCAAACGGCTGGGGTGCAAAAGCATCGAGCTTGCTGCGCCCGAGGATTGGCCGACGCTCGAAAAACACGGGCTGACCTGCGCCATCTCGCCCAGCCATCTGTTTATGCAGGGCATGAACAACCCCCGCTACCAGGGTGGTTGTCTGGAACTGCTGCGCAAGCGGATCGATCAAGCTGCCGATGCGGGGGTTCCGACAGTGATCACCTTTACCGGTTTTGCAGAAGAGAGTGGCGAATGGGCGGGAGGCGATAATCCGGATCTGGATCAGTTGCCGGGCAATCGCCGAGTGATCGATCCCGAGGAGGGGCTGAAGAATTGCGTCGCCGGTTTCAAGAAGATTGTGGGCTACGCCGAGCAGAAGAAGGTGAATCTGTCACTGGAGATCCTGAACACGCGAGCAGACGATCATCCGATGAAGGGACACCCTGGATACCAGGGCGATCATGTGGATTACTGTATGGATCTGATTCGCCAAGTCGGCTCGCCGCGGTTCGGGCTGTTGTTCGACATCTACCATGTGCAGATCATGGATGGGGATATCATTCGTCGTATCCACCAATGCGGCGAAGCGATCAATCACATCCATACGGCGGGCAATCCTGGTCGCGGTGAGCTGGACGAGACTCAAGAGATCAACTATCCCCCGTGCATGAAAGCCTTGTTGGATATCGGATACAAGGGCTATGTGGGCCAGGAATTCATTCCGACCCGAGATCCGATGGAGGGCTTGACGCAGGCCGTCCAGTTGTGCGATGTCTGATCTGAGTGAATTCGAGTTTCGTGAGCAGATCAGCGCATGAAGAAGGCCCGCATCCCGGATGGAATGCGGGCCGGTTCGCTCGTTAACACGGATCGGTTGCTGACCGCGTGTTACGAGGGGGTGGCTGCACCGTCGGCAGCCCGCCGACCACCGCTAAGTGCGGCCACCTCGTTGGCTAGTACAGCAATTTGACAATGGATGCCCTCCTTTCGATTGAGTTCGCCGCTTCGACCGCTTTAGCCGAGAATGCGGCCCCGTCACGGCCGGGAGTGTCCATCGCACTGCGTTCGTGCGATCCATTACAACATTATTATCTCCTGGCGTCCCCAGGGCAAGCAAAATTTTTTGGGGACGGTGCGGAGCCAGCACAGCGCTGCTGGAACGATCTTGATCTCAAGCGTCATCTGCGGAACTGCTGGAAGATGGCAGCGACATTTCCCCTATACCCTTTGATGATGACACAATGGCACTTATAGGGTATGTAACCGATGAGGAAAGGGATCTGCTGCCGGCTTGACGGGCACCGAAGAGTGGATCTGTGGGCTACGACGAATCGGAGGGGTCGTCGAAGATGGTCCAGACGGGGATTTCGTCGCGCAGTTTGGTGACGTATTCGTTGATCTGTTGGCGGATTTTGTCTTTGCGAATGGCCTCTTTGATTTCTACTTGGGCCTCCAGGAAGGGGACTCGTCCGGCTTCTTCCCGTTCGATCACGCGGACGATGTGAAAACCTCGTTCGTCCTCCACTCGTTCGCTGAGTTTCCCGACGGGCAGCGAGAAGATGGCTTGGTTCAGTTCGTCGGACGCAAGGCTGCCGTAGGTGGTCCAGTCGTGATAGCCGCCTTGGGAGGCGTCCACGTCTTGGGAACTGCGTCGCGCGACGGCCTCCAGCGGCGCGCCGCGCAGGACCTCGTTGCCCATCTGGGCCAGAGCCGCCCAGGCTTCGGCTCGGTCCGAGTACCGATCGAATCGAACGGTCAGCTTCTCCCAACGGGCTCGTGCCGCGATTTCGTAATCTTCCGCATTTTCTCGATAGTAGTCCAGCATCTCCTGGTGAGTGACTTCCGGTTCATAATCGATCTTCTGCCCCAGCATCGATTGGCCCAGGATCCGCTCGACAAACATTTGCCGTTGAGCGGCCAGCGAGGAACCGAATTTCCGCAACTCTGCGTCCCAAGCGATCGCCGAAGTTAACTCGGATCGCTTCAACACATCGGGCAGTTGCTTCTCGTAGAACTGTTCTTCCGCCCGTTTGGTAATCGTGGGCAGGATCTCTTTGCGTTTTTCTTCGGGCAAGCTGCGTAGGAAATCCAGGTACAGCAGCTTGGTCTCGATCGAATTGGTCAACAACTGCTGCAGCAACCGCCCCTTTTGTTCGTCGATCTGATCTTGTTGACTGCGTCTTTCTTCGGCGGACATTTTTTCCAGTGCGGGCGCCACCATCTGCTCGATCATGGGCATGATGTCGCCATTCTGGATCGGCAGGTCACCCACCCAGGCGATGATCTTGCCGAGTTCGAACAGTTGTTTATCCGGCAGCTCGGGCGCCGGGGCCGCTGTCGAGGCCCGATCTGTTGGTGGCAAGGCGTCCGAAGGGTCTGGCGGTTGTACGGCCGGTGGTAACCGCCGAGGCATTTCGTAGGAGACCGCATGGGGTGCTCGGGCCATCGAAGGGTAGGCGGTCGGGGGCTCGGCGTGGCCGGGCATCGGAACGCCAAGCGGCGGGGATGCAGGAGCCGGGGATGTGGGAGCCAGGGATGCAGGAGCCGGGGATGTGGACGGCGGCGGAGTCATCGCGGTATCGAAGCGTGGTGCGGGCGGTGGCTGCTGTGCTGCCACCGCTGTCACGACGGCCGCCATCGCCAGTACAAGCATCCTCGCCGTAAAGCCCATCCCTCGAATCAAGATATCCACCTTCGGCACTGGAGCAAAAAGATGCTGCCGGGGACGCCCGCAATAGTCCGATACCAGCGGTTTCGACGTCACCCGAGAAAAGGTGCGGGAGTATATCGATCAAGTCATGACGGACGCAACACCGATTTGGCGATTCTTAGGATCTGATCCGGATCACTGATGCCGGCCGCCATGCGAAAATAGGCCGATCGATCGTCGACCAGACGAAGTTTTCCGGTATGCAAGCGAGCCAAGTGTTCGGCTCGCGATGGGTTGGTGTACCGAAAGACCAGGTCCCGACCCTCCAGCAATACCTCGTCGATCTGCCAGATCGCCGCATCGAATTTCAGTTCCTCCCGCTCCAGCAACCGCCGGACGCAAACCGGCAACGGTCCGAAGCGATCGACCATCTCCTCGCCGATTTCAACCAAACGTTCCACGCCGTCGGATCGGGCCATACGCCGATACAGATCGATCTTCAGACGCATATCCGGCACGAATTGGTCGGGAAGATAGGCTTCGCCAGGCAATTGGATATCGACATCAATCGACATTTTGGGCGGCAGACGCTTCATGCGCAGCACGGCCGTCTCGAGTAACTGACAGTACAGTTCGTACCCCACGGCGGCGATATGCCCGCTCTGTTGCGTCCCCAGCAGATTGCCCGCGCCGCGGATCTCCAGGTCGCGCATGGCGATCGCGAACCCGGCGCCCATTTCGCTGAATTCTTCGATCGCTCGTAAACGTCGGGCCGCGTTGGGGGTGATGCGACGGTGTTGGTCCACCAGCAGGTAACAGTAGGCTCGATGCTTGTATCGGCCCACTCGCCCACGCAATTGGTGCAGGTCGGCCAGCCCATACCGATGGGCTTCGTGGATAAAGATCGTGTTCGCATTCGGGATATCCAAGCCACTTTCGACAATCGTCGTGGCCAGCAGCAGATCGAACTCGCCTGCGACGAAGCTGACAATGACCTATTCCAGTTCCTGCTCGGGCATCTGCCCATGCCCGACGCGGATGCGAGCTTCGGGGACGATTTCGTTCAATCGTCGCTCGATGACTCGGATGTCGTTCACTCGATTATGGACAAAGAAGATCTGTCCGCCGCGGTTCAATTCGCGGAGCACGGCATGGCGGATCAGTTCGGAATCGAAGCGGGTCACCCGCGTTTCGACGGCCAGTCGGTCCTCGGGCGGTGTTTCCAGATTAGAGATGTCACGCACGCCGACCAACGACATGTGCAGGGTGCGTGGAATGGGGGTGGCCGATAGGGTCAAGATGTCCACCGTCGATCGCAGGGATTTCAAGCGTTCCTTGACCTCGACGCCAAAACGTTGTTCTTCGTCGATGATCACCAGCCCCAGGTTTTGGAAGCGGATATCGCGCGAGGCCAATCGATGGGTGCCGATCACGATATCGATCTGCCCGGCAGCCATGCGGCGAACGATCTCGCGTTGTTCGCGAGTGGAGCCAAAGCGGCTGAGCCGAGCGATGTCCAGGGGAAATTCGGCCATCCGCTCGCGGAACGTCCGAAAGTGCTGTTCGACCAATACCGTCGTCGGTGCCAGCAGGGCGACCTGGTATCCGTTATCGACCGCTCGAAAAGCGGCTCGCATGGCCAATTCGGTTTTTCCGAATCCTACGT
>SKVE01000774.1 GCA_007129635.1 Planctomycetaceae bacterium | reverse complement strand
TCCCATCCGTCGCTGCATGATCAGCCCCCGCCTGAGTTCCGCTCACTCCACTTCGATGGTGTAGCTGACGACCCATAGTTCTAACTGGTCCAGTCGGGTCTTCCAGCGAGCCTTGAAGTTTCGCAGCCATCCCCGATTATCGGCCGAATCCGGCACATCTACGACGATTTTGACAAGATCGTCTCGGTAGACAACACCTCCATGCCGCCAATGTCCCTCTACCTTCTGGGTCTCGTAGCTCGCTGCCCCAAAGTGGTCGACGATTTCGAGCACGGCTTCGGCCAACCAGTCCGGAGGGATATCTCGGCCATCATTGAACTGTAGTGGGAGCAGCACCTCGAATCGCCGCCAATTGCTCGACATAGGTCGCCTTACCCCTCACACTGAACGGGATGTTCTGATCGGCCAACGCCTCCAGTGCCGCCTCAGGGACAAGATGTTCCCCGGATCGGAGAACGCGGCCTGAAAACCGACCAAGGAGGTAGGCAAGTGCCCGCTTCTCCGTATCGCGATCAGGAAAAGTGATCGTAATCATTCTCCGAGCATCTCCTCGTTGTCCGTTGATGCCATCGTTTGCGGCCAGCCATGCATGTGGCTGTTTGCGTGTCGAGGGCGACTCGCCCACCGCCTTTACAATAGACCGGCGCAAGAGCGAAGTCAACCCGCGGCCATCGCGTCTGACCGAACGGCGTTTTTGGCCAAGGTTCGTTGCAGAGCAGGCGTCTCTTAAATCAACGGTCAACGGGGACACCCAGCTTTCCGCCCTCAGCGTCGGGTCAGCCAGTTTTCGACTCGCAGGAACACAAGTGGGATGCATCAGGACCGCCCGTTTTAGCGTTCAGGTGTAGCTGGCCGTCCCCTGTCCCAAAGCTGGCTGTCCCCTGTCTGAAAAAAATTGGGTAGGCGGCGCGGCCGCCGTGGGGTTGGGCAGACGAATTGTTGGCAGAAACATCGCGGGCCTGCCGAATTAGCCATCATCTTACCGTGATCATCTTTCTGCCATCCATCTTTCTGCCCGCTTCCCGTTTGCCCCGAATCGGGCAGCTTTCGTCGCCACCGGTCCCGCACCGGTATCGGTTGGTCTGGCAACCAAGGACTTCGCGCGGTTCTGGGATACGATATCATGGACTTCCAAAATCGATCCTGCGTCTTGAGGAGGTTTTTGCCATGATGGATACAAGTCGCCGCAGACGCCTGACGGGTGTGTGCTGGGTAGTCCTGCTGTTGGGCGGTTCGCTGTGTTGCGGAGACGACCGTCAGATCCGGATCACCGTGATCGATGCGGGCAGTCAGCAGCCCATCGCCGCTCGAATCTATTGTCTGGCGCAGGACGGCACGCCGCATTTTTTCAGCAGCCAGAGTGCGACGGGTTCCGCTGTTCCGTACCGAAATCAGAACTGGATCAATGCCCGGTCCACGGAATACCACACCACGGTGTCCGCTGGTCCATGCGTGGCGCTGGTCCCGGACGGAAGCTACCAATTGACGGTCGAACGGGGCGGAGCATGGCACGGATGGTCGGAAACGATTCAGGTAGCCGGTGCGGACGTGGATCTGACGGTCCCGCTGCGGCGTTGGGCAGATCCTGCTGGCCGGGGCTGGTATTCGGGGGACACCCATCTACATCGCACGGTTTCAGAACTGCGGAACATCGTGTTGGCGGAAGATCTGAACGTGGCCCTGCCCCTGACCTACTGGGTGACTCGTTCCGATACACCACCATCCCATGGCGACAAGAACATCGATGATGATCAACTGTCCGAACTGATCCACGTCGATGATCAGCACGTGATCTGGCCGCGCAACACGGAGTACGAGATCTTCACGGTTGGCCAAAAACGCCACACGCTGGGCGCACTGTTCGTCCTGGGGCACCGCCAACCGCTGCAGCGTGGCGTTCCCCCGTGGCGGCCGGTGATCGAAGAAGTGCGGCGCACCGAGCCACAGGCAGTGTTCGACATGGACAAGCTGGACTGGCCGTTTGCCATGTTGCTGCCGACCATCGCACCGGGGGCACTGTACGAGCTTGCCAACAACCATACTTGGAGAACCGAGTTTGCATTTCGCCACTGGAACACGGCCGCACCGGCTTTTTTGCAGCCGCCGTTTGGTGCGTCCCAAGGGGGGCACAGGGAGTGGCTGGACTACACTCAGGGAATGTATCACACGCTGCTGAATTGCGGCCTGCGGTTGCCTCCCAGCGCGGGTACAGCCAACGGAGTGCATCCGGTCCCGGCTGGTTTTGGCAGGGTCTATGTGCATCTTCCGGACGGTTTTTCGTTCGACGGCTGGATGAACGGCTTGCGCAGCGGTCGCTCGTTCGTCAGCACCGGCCCGTTGCTGTTCGCTACGGCGGACGGCCATGATCCGGGACACGTCTTTCGGTTGTCTTCAACAGCCCGCACCGTTATCCCGGTGTCGCTTGAGGTCCTGTCCGAAAAGCCCCTCTTGTACGGCGAGCTGCTGATCAATGGACGCCCCGAGCATCTGCTGTACGCCAAGAATCAAGAGACGGAGCGTGGTGCATTTCGGACGCAACTGCAGTTGGACATCGACCTGAAACGGTCCGGCTGGTTTGCGATCCGATTCTGGGAACAGCGTCCTGACGGTCAGGTGCGGTTCGTTCACTCGGCCCCCTGGTATGTTGAATTGGATTCCCAGCCGGTGTCCATCTCGCTGCCTGAGAAAATCTATCTGATGGGACGGATGCAGCACGAGATCGCTCGCAGTGACGGCATCCTCAGTCCGGAAGCCCTGCAGGAATACCACCAGGCGCTGGCATTCTACGCCGCACTGCCGGAGGTGGATGACGCGGACCAGGTCGCTCGCACGGCTCGGCCTGCCGGTCCTGTCGAACAACGGCACCGCTGGCTCGATAACATGGTGATCGCTCACCGCTTTTCGGCCGACGAAGTGCGTCTGGCGACAGGGCTGTCACGGCAGGATGCAGAACTGGAGGTGCTGAAGCGCACCGGTGCTCGCGATGCCCGTCGAACGGATGATTCCGGCCGGGTTCGACTGCTGCCCTATCCCGGTGGACGTCACCCCCGCCGCGGATTTCTGGATGGAGCCATTGACCCTCAGCGCGAAACCAAGATCAGCGTGTTTCCGCCGTGGCCCGAAGACGGCTACGTGGTGGTCGATGTGCCGGAAGCGATCTTCTCCAATCTGGGGCTGATCTATCTGGCCCACACCCATGTGCCCACGATCTGGGATCAGCAGTCAACACCGTTGGCCAGGCTGGAATGGTCACGCCACGAGGATGGGTTGTCGATACGCCGCGAACTTCCCAACGGCATTGCTTTCGCCACACGCGTCACGCAGACCGCGGACGGAGTCGACATGCAAGTCGACTTGACTAATGGTACCGAGCAGTTGCTGACCGGGCTGCGAGTTCAGGTCTGTACGATGCTGAAAGGAATGCCCGGATTCAACACACAGCAGCCGCTGCAGTCGGTGATGGACGAGTCGGTGATTGCCGTGCGGGGCGAACAGACGGATCGCTGGATCGTCACCTCCTGGACGCCGATTCAGCGAGTGTGGCAAAACGCGCCGGTGCCCTGCATCCATGTGGATCCGATCTTTCCCGACTGCCCGCCCGGTGAAACCGTGACCGTGTCGGGATACCTGCGATTCTACGAAGGCGGCGACGTACGATCCGTGATGCAAAACCAGGCCGAGCGACCGAGGGCTTTGCCCTGAACGAAATGAAACCAGGAGGCTCTTCCATGCTTCCATCTGTCGGAGGAAATTACCACGACGGTCGAGTGGATGTCAGGACTCAGACCGTCGAATCTTATCATGAGGGGAAATGACGATGCGTGACAACTACCTGTACTTACCGTTCTGGCTGAGCATGGTATTCCTGCCGGCCATTGTGTTGACCGCCGTTGCTGCGGGGGCCGAGCAGGATGGCCGCATCCGGCCGTATTCCGGAAATCCGTTCTACTGGCAGTACCAGGGCGAGCCGGTGCTGCTGTTGGGTGGCAGCAAGGATGACAACCTGTTCCAGATCCCGGACCTGAAGGAGCATCTGGACCAAATGGTTGCGGTGGGCGCGAACACCATCCGCAACACGATGAGCGATCGGCTGGACCACGGCTTCGAGTTGCATCCGTTCCACCAGCGGCCCGATGGACGGTTCGACCTGGACCGCTGGAACGACGCATACTGGCGGCGTTTCGAGAACCTGCTGCGCTGGACCGCCGAACGGGACATCATCGTGCAGATCGAACTGTGGGACAAATGGGACATGCACGCGGACGATTGGCAACGCAACCCGTGGCACCCCGCCAAGAACGTCAATCTCACGCACGGCAACACTCGCCTGGCCAACGCGTATGCTCGGCCTCAGTACCGCGACGGCACGTCCCACGGCCAGCCGCATGATTTCTTCCTAAGCGTACCTGCATTGAATGACGACCGCGTCCTGCTGTCTTACCAGCAGCGGTTCGTGGACAAAGTTTTGTCGTATTCGCTGCATTGCGATCACGTGCTGTACTGCATCAGCAACGAGATCCACCCGCAGTATCCGCCTGAGTGGGGGTGGTACTGGGCGGACTATCTCCGCCAACAGGCTTCGTCCGCCGGCCGCGGGATCGAAGTCACCGAGATGTTCTGGTCGCTGGATCTGAAGGCCGAACCGCACCGCGCGTCGCTGGACCGTCCGGAGGTCTACACCTTCTTCGAGGCATCGCAGAACAGCGGTATGCTGGACCCGGAAGAGAACTGGAATAACCTGCGGTTCGTGTACCAGTTTCTGAGTTCCCGGCCACGTCCGATCAATAACACGAAGATCTACGGTGCCGACAGCGGCCCCGTCTGGGCGGGCACGACTCGCAATGCCCAGGAGAAGTTCTGGCGGAACATTTTCGGCGGTTCGGCCTCCAGCCGGTTCCACCGCCCACCGGCCGGCTTGGGGCT
>SKVE01000699.1 GCA_007129635.1 Planctomycetaceae bacterium | reverse complement strand
GAGACTACATGAAGCATGGAATTGCAGTGGGTACTGGGGTATGCGGATGTCTTGTCGCCGGCTTGATGAACGTGGGTTACCGGGTGCCGGACCAACTACCGGATCGACTGCGGGCGCAATTTGCCGATCCGCCAAGCGAGTACCGTCTGGTACAGTACCAGCTGAACGAGAACACGCTGGAAAAGCATCCGGAATACGGCATCGGCGGCTTCATGGCCTTCTTTTATCGGGAACTGTATCAGCAGGGGCCGCAGGCCGCGGCGAGGATCGGTCCGCTTGTAAAGGCCGCGCGCGAACGGGGCATGAAGGTCTGGCTGGCCGACGATTTCGGCTACCCCAGCGGGATCGCTGGCGGCAAGGTGGTGGAGGAGAACCCGGCCTACGAGGTGCGGGGGCTCGCGATGGTGACCGTGGACGGTGCGGGGACCGGTCCGGCCGTCTGCGAGCTGCCTGTCGGCGCGGAGCGTTTTGCCGCTGCGGTGCTCTATCCCTTGGTGGACGGCGAGCCCGACCTGTCCGGCGGGCAGGTGGTGCCCGTCATGGATCGACGGGTCGAAACCACCGGATTGGAAGGTCCCTGGCGGCTGAGCGGTTTTGCGACGGTGGTCCGAGACCGGGATGTGCAGGCGCAGTCCACCTCCGCGCAGTTCAAGCACACGGGCCGCTATCCGGACCTGTTGAACGCGGATGCCGTCGCCCGTTTCCTCGCGTACATGCACGAACCGATCCTGGCGCGGATCAACGATCCGGCAGCCAACGTAGAGGGCTTCTACACCAACGAGCCGAATCTCATGCAGTTGCACTGGAAACAGGATGACGGCCCCTTTGCGTGTGCGCCTTGGAACGAGGAACTTCCGGCCCGGTTCCGGCAGATGCACGGCTACGACCTCGCCCCGGTGCTTGGCGCGTTGTATGGCGGCGACGGCATCGCGGCGCGCCGTGTGCGGATGCATTTCCACCAGGCCGTGGCGGACATGCTCGCCGCGAACTTTGCCGGCCAGATTCGCGTGTGGTGCCACGCGCGCGGCATCCTGTCGAGCGGCCATTTCCTGCTGAACGAATACCTGTCCATGCATGTGGCGTGCTACGGCGACCTGATGAAGTTCACCGCCGAATTCGATGTGCCCGGCTTGGACATCGGCATTCCCAACCCCCCGCGGTTCCGCGATTTCCCCTACGAGCAGGCGCGCTTCTTCAGCTCGGTCGCCGCGTGGAAGGGCCAGGAGCAGGTGATCGTGCTGCTCGATCCTATCATTGGCGGTGGCGGACTGCGGCGCCTTTCGCCGGCCATGCCGCTGCTGCACAACGCCGCCAACATGGCCTTTCTCCACGGTGGGAACCTGTTCACCTCCTACCTGCCGCTGGACCCCGTTGATACGACGGACGCTCGCCGTCGCGGACGCAAGGCCACGGGTTACACCCCCGGGGCATACCGCGCGTTCAACGAATACGTGGGCCGTATTTCCCTGCTGCTGCGCGGCGCCCGCCGGGAGGCCTCCGTGGCGCTGTACTATCCCATCGCCATGTTCCAGGCCGACTACCACCCCACCCACCAGCACTGGACGAAGATCGTTCCGCTCCATGAGGAGAGGCAGCAGGCCTGGGACCGGGTTGAAAAGACCCTGCTCGAGGCCGATCTGGACTACCAGATCGTCCATCCTGAAGCGGTGGCAAAGGCCGAAATCCGCGCGGGGACGCTGCGGATCGGTTCCGGCATCTACCGTTACCTGGTCATGCCGCAAATGGAAATTATCCCGCTGGCCGTCCTGGAAACACTGTGCGCCTTTGAGGCTGGCGGCGGCACGGTGCTGTGGGTGGATACCAAACCCGCCTTCGGCGCCTATGCGCACGAGGATGAGGAAGTCCGCCAATGGGCGGCGGACGTTGTCACGATCGCAGCCGGCGAGCTGCCCGGCCTGATCGTCCGTCCGTACGATGCGTCGTTCGACCTCGAGTTCGAGCCGGGGCCGTATGACCTGCCGCTCGCCCGGTTCCGGAAGGATGGACGGCGCATTTACTATCTGGTCAACCGCAAAGAAGCGCCGATGACCGCCCGGATTTCCGCGACGCGCGCCGGGACGGTCACGTTGCTGGATCCGGCCACCGGCACCATAACCGAAGCCGCCCTTCCGGCCGAGGTGGCGATCAAGGCCTATGACAGTCTGCTGGTTGTCGAATAAGCACCGTTCGAGAAATAACTGTCCAATGTCCCCTCGCCCCTCGTGGGATAGGGCAGGGTGAGGGGGCAGAAAGTGCGTCAGTTATTTCTCGAACGGTGCTAAGTCCTGACGGGAGAAAACGCCAGGCACCTCTGGAGTGGCAAGGGTGCCGTTCAGCCACGCTGGCCTTGGCCACCGCCGACCGCCATCGCAGTCAGCCGTTGGGGGGGATCGAAAAGGATACCATCCTCGATGAAGAGTTCGTTCAGCCCAATTTCCAGGGCGCTCGGTATTCGTAATGCAGCAACTGGTTGGCTTCCTCGCAATCGGGAAAACGTTCCTCGGCGGCATCCCATTGCAGGCGGCGGCCCAGTTGCAGCGAGATGTTGGCGATCAGCGCGAACGTCGTCGACCGGTGTCCGGTCTCGATGTCGGCGGTCGGGGTTTCGCGAGTCCGCATGCAGTCCAGGAAGTTCCTGGCATGCATGGCGGTCAACATCGCATTGTTACTGGGATGGTCGACTTCTTCCGGCTTGACGCGCGGCTCGCGATCCTGGAACTGGCCACCCCGTTCCGGCACGACCCGATAGCCTCGTTCGCTAGCATACACCGTACCATCGGTGCCGCGCAACTCGATCTCGCCGAACGGGAACGCTCGGTTGCCACTGGTCTCGTACTGGCCGAACAACGCCAAGCGACCCGAGTCGAATTCGAAGGTCACGATGGCCGTATCGGGGATTGTCCGATCATCGTCGACGGCGTAACGCCCCCCTACCGCCGTGACGGCCGAAGGTGCCACTTCGTCGGTACACCAGCGGATGGCATCCAAAAAGTGGACTCCCCAATTGGCCATCTGCGAAGAATACAGGTCCCACCAGCGGAAACGGTACGGCGCGATGTTCTCTTGGAAAGGGCGTCGCGGTCGAGGGCCCAGCCACATGTCCCAGTCCAAATGAGCGGGAGGAGCCGACGGGGCGGCCCGACCGATGCCACGCGGCACCATGTTGCTCAATCGATACGCGGTGCTGACACAGATCTTGCCGAAATCGCCTTGTCGAGCACGTTCGGCCAGACGCGTATACAAGGGCGAACTGCGACGGTGCGTTCCGACCTGAACCACCCGCTTGTTCCGCTCGGCTGCCTGGACCATCCGCCGACCTTCGAGCACCGTCATCGACAGCGGTTTTTCCACGTACACGTCCTTGCCCGCATCACAGGCCATGATCGTTTGGATCGCGTGCCAATGGTCCGGCGTGGCGATCACGACCGCATCGATGTCGTCGCGATCGATCAAGCGGCGAAAGTCGGTGTAGGTCGCCACCTGGCCGCCGGCCTTCTCCTTCGCTGCGGCAACGATCTGTTGGTCGACGTCACACACTGCGACGATCTGCATGTCGTCATGTTCCATGAACGCGTCCATCATTTGTCCGCCACGATTGGCGACGCCGATGAACCCCAGCCGGATCTTCTCATTCGCTTGCAGCGGATCGGCAGCTCGCGACGTGCGCGGCACGGCAGCGGCGGTCCATCCCAGCGCGGCGGCAGCGGCGCTGGATTGGGTGAACGTTCGACGATCGATGCGTTGGGTCATCATGGAACTCCTGATTGCGGGAAAAACGACTTGAAACAAACGCGGGATAGGTATTCGCCCATCTAGAGTTTTGGTATGCCGGCCACGATCGTCTGCACCGCTCGGCCGTGTAACGTCCACCCGGCCAGCGGCGTGTTGTTGCTCTTGGATCGAAACTTCGTCGGGTCGACGGTCCAGGATGCGTGCGGATCGATGATCACGATGTCTGCATCGGCCCCGATCTGCAACGTGCCGCGGTCGATGCCCAGCACGCGAGCGGGATGAATGGTCATCTTGGCCAGCGCACTCATCCAATCCAGATGTCCAGGTTCGATCAGCTTGGTGACCACCAATCCCAGCGTCGTCTCCAAGGCGACCATGCCAAACGGCGCTAGATCCAACTCCAGCATCTTCTTCTCGCTAGCTCGGGGCGTGTGCCCGCTGCAGATCACATCGATGGTTCCGTCCGCCAATCCTGCCAGGCATGCGTCGACATGTTCTTGGGAGCGCAAGGGCGGGTTCAATTTGTAGTTCGAATCAAAACTGCGCAGGCACTCGTCCGTCAGCACCGCGTTGATCGGGACGATACCTGCCGTGATGTTGATCCCCCGCGCTTTGGCGCGACGGACCTGATCCACGCTGCTGGCGGTCGATATGTTCAACAAATGCAAGCGTCCGCCCGTGGACTCGGCCAACCGGATATCACGACTGGCCATCACGTCCTCGGCTTCGGTCGGCAACCCGGGCAGCGCCAGCACCATCGAGATCTTGCCTTCATGCATCACACCATCGTGGGACAATTCCCAATCCTCGGTGTGGCTCAGGATCGGCTTGTCGAACATCAAGCAGTATTCCAAGGCTCTGCGAAGCAACTCCGAGTTTTGGATCGGCCGAGGGGCGTCGGTCAATGCCACCGCGCCAGCTTCGACCAGCGAACCGATTTCTGCCAGTTCCTTTCCGGCGCGGTCCTTGCTGACACAGCCGGCGACCAGCACGTGGCAGTTGTTGGCGCGAGCCGCCTTTTGGTGAATGAATTCAACGCTAGCCTGCGAATCGATCGGCGGTTCGGTGTTCGGCAGACAAAGGATCGATGTAAATCCGCCTGCGACAGCCGCTGCCGTGGCGGTCAGAATGGTTTCGTCTTCTTCCCTGCCCGGCTCGCCCAATTGTGCGCTCAGATCGATCAATCCGGGAGCG
>SKVE01000967.1 GCA_007129635.1 Planctomycetaceae bacterium | reverse complement strand
GCCCCCACGTGGTCCGGCATCTCACGTGGTCCGGCATCTCCGAGGCCGGGTGGGGCTTGAGATATCTGACAGGAAACGGGCGTCTCGGAGATACGCCCCCACGTGGTCCGGCATCTCCGAGGCCGGTGAGCTACCCCTGTCTATATAAACGAAGACAGGACGGAACGAATTCCGTCCTGCTTCGCGGAGACATGGCTGCGTTATCGGCCGGCAACGGCGGTCAGTTGCTCAGCGCGTTTTCGGTCGATTCACTGGGATCGTTGGAAGCGGGAAGTTCGACCAAATCATTGGCGTCTGCCAATTGTTCCGGTTCGGCCGTGCCGTAAGGATCTTGGACGGGGATCAAGCCCGTCAGCAGGTCTTTATTCAGAACGCGATCGTGGATGGGCGGATCGATCGTCGGCCATTTCTGACGCATTTCTTCCGAGACCGAATCGCGCCAGATCGCCAAGACTTCATCGATATCCAGGTGGGGGTTCCCGCGTTCGTTTCCCGGCTCGCGGCCCGGTTTCGGGCGTAGCGGCATCCAGAGCAAGGCGATCCGGGCACTATCGCGATAGAACGATCCGCCGATGATCCGCCCCTCGCTGTCCAGGTTCAGCACGTAGTGGAATTGCCGAGTGCGAGAATATCGCGGACTCTGCTGATACTCCCGATTGGTATCGCGAGCGTTGACCAGATTCATCCTGACCACCACTTCGCGATCCGAGCGACGAGCCGACGAGATGGCGTAGCCGTAGATCGGATAATTCCATCGTTCTCGGCCCGGATCCGCGTCCATGCCGATCGGATGCCCGCCGCGTCCCAACCAGTTGGTGATCACGGCATGGAACAGGCCTGCGTTCATCTGATAGCCGCCGTAGGCTAAGTGGAGGATCTCGTTGAAGATATAGATTTCGGCCAGCAGGCCTTTAATGTCAGCAGGAGTAAAAACCACACCGTTGCGGGTGACACTGTTTTGTGGTTCGGCGTGGCGGATGGCGGCGGCGGCCCAGCCATTGCAATGCCCGTGCCAGTTGGGTATCTGCATTACCGTGGATTGTCGCCTGCCAAACAGTCCCGCACGTTGAGACGTCGGTTTGGAGTAAGCCGCATTATCCCTCTGTTCCCAGATGGCTGCAGGGAACTGCCCGCCATGGAACGCTTGGTCATACTTCCGCATCGGGCCTACCGTACCTCCCGACCGGTCCGGATAGATGTACCCTGAGTAGGGAACGCGGTACTCGGGAACGGTCCCTTGGGTGGGCAGTTCGTCAAAGCGCCACTCGAACTCGGTCCCCCAGTACTTTTCGAAGAATTCGTTCTGTTCTTCGACGTTCTGCTGGGGGATCGTTGCTCCTGCAGCGTTCCAAACACCCAGCAGGGCCAAAAGAATCGTCGCGCACATTTTGGACTCCAATCAAGTGAGATCTAGTGGGGCGGAGGAAAGGCAGGCTGTCCAAGCTGACGTTCAACCATAACACTTGATCGGAGATCGTCAAAGGAATGGAAGAAAAACCGGTGCCCGAGCCGGCTTGCTGCGGACGGTGAGACGACCTTTTCGCTTCAGACCTTCTTTTTCGATCGCATCACCCATCACCGAACGATTCCATCGCATCTTCCTGAGTTTTGTAAACTTCGAACAGGGTATTTAACCCCGTGATGCGAAACGTCTCGTCGACCGCGTCGCTTACCGCACACAGCTTCAGCGAAAACCCATGCTCACCTCGCCTCTTGCGGAATCGGACCAGCATTCCCAAAGCTGCCGACGCCACAAAGGCAACGTGATGCAGGTCCAGGACGACCTTGGGTTCCTTTTCGTCCAGGATCTCGAGAATCTCGTGCTGCACTCCCTGCAGGCTCAGGTCATCCACCAAACGTTCCCGATCGATGATCACAAACAAGACGCCATTTTTTTGTTCTTTGATGATGCTCGACATGTCGAACTGCTCCTTAGTAGGGGGTCAGCTTCTTCTTTCGATTTAGAAATCCAAGTCGGAAAAGATCTCGGAATCTTCGTTTTCCTGGAAAACGTGGGGGCCGTCAAAATCTTGATTGGGCTCGGCATCGGCGGCTGGTGGTGCAGCGAACCAGGCTTCGGTTTCGTCCACACCCCGGTCGGGACGCTCGACCTCCAGCAGGTATTTGCCTTGGGCGATTCGGGATTCCCACTCAACCAGCTCTTCTTCGCTAAGCCCATAAGCCTTTTCGATGGTTGTCGAAGCTTCGACACCGACGTCGGGCAGCGCCGCCTTGACACTCAGTCGGCCGTTGGCGGCGTAGAAGAACTGGACGATCACGGGTGTTTTGGCGGGTAAGCGCGGGGGCAAGTCGCTGACGATGCACTTTCCGATCGGGGTGGCATTCTTTCCACTGTCATCACCGCCTTCGACCACATGGATCACCACTCGCTGTTGATTGACGCGATGGGTGACAAAGCGGCTGCGACTGCGAGCGGGCAGGGTCGTATTGCGAGGGATCATGGTACGTCGCCGCTTCATGCCCGTTTCTTTTTCCAGCCCGAGAACCCCCAAATCGTGCGAGTTGACATTCTTCACAGCCAGATTGCGATCCGCCGCACGGCCCCCCCGTTGGAGAAATCCCGCATACAGAGCTGCGCCGTGCGCGACGGCCTCGTCGGGCGAAATCGAGCGGTCGACGCTCATCCCGGACTGCTGTTCCAATTCCGTCGCGATCATGGGCATCCGGGTCGAACCGCCGACCAGCAGGATGCGGGTGATATCCGCCCAACTACTTCTCGCGTCCCGCAACAGCTTGTCGGCCGTAAAAATCGTTCGCTGGACCAGGTCGGCGGTCAGCGATTCGAATTCCTCGCGAGTCAGCACGACCTGGATACGCCGTCCCTGGTGCGCAAAACGGACCGTCAAATTGCTGCGGGTACTCAGCCCCCGCTTGGCCTCTTCCGCTTCGCGCATCAACGCCTGATGCGCGGCGGCATCCTCTCGCGGGTCGATACGATGTTTTTCCAGGAACGCTTCCGCCAGGAATTGAACGATGCGTTGATCCCAGTCGATCCCACCCAGTTGCGAGTCGCCGTCGGTGGCCAATGCGGTGTAGGCGCTGCCCTCGATCTTCATCAGGGTGACATCGAACGTTCCACCTCCCAAATCATAGACCAGGATCGTCTCGGGCTCGCGCACTACGCCGTCCTTGGTTACAAACCCCGCTTGGACTCCGTAAGCGATCGCGGCGGCGGTCGGTTCGTTGATGATGTCCAGCACCTTCAGGCCGGCCAGTCGGCCTGCGTCCATGACGGCCTTGCGTTTCGGTTCATTGAAAAAAGCGGGAACCGTGATCACCCCTTCCTCGACGTGATCCAGCTTGATGGCGGCGTCGTCTTTCAGCTTCCGCAGCACAGCCGCCAGAATCACTTCCGGCGGCAGGTGCTGTCCGCGAATCGGACGATGGTACAGCGGTTTGCCAACATCCCGCTTGGCGAACATGGCCACCGCTTCGGGCTCGTAGGAAGCCGCCTTGATCGCCTCGCGCCCCACAACCGCCTCGCCATAGTCGAAGAATACAGCGCTGGGTGTGACCAAGTCACCTTCCAGATTGGCGATCGTCTGCGGCATCCCATTGCGATCCAGATAGGCGAACGCGGAGAACGTGGTGCCCAGATCGATCCCGATTGCGTGTTGCGATGCCATGCCTGCTTTCCTCGAACGGGTTCTGGCCCCGTCCTACTTTTGTCCAACCTCTCCTGCGCCAGCGTCGTCATTCGCCGATGGCTCGGACCTCGTCCAACTTCCATTGAGCCTCACCGAACCAGCGGTCGATACTTCGGATCAGGGTGAGCTGGACTCGGAGGCCTTGCCCGTTCTGACCGGCAGGTTCCACCTCGAACCACTGGGTGATCCGATCGAAAGGACCACCGAAGGCGCGTTCATGATCCAAACGCACGTTATTGATCCAGCGAACCGTTGCTTCCGGTCCCATCTCGGCCAATTCAGCGACCGGCGACTGCCTGGCAAAATCTCGAAAACTGCGATTGGCTTCCGTATGATCCCGATAATAGGCGGCCAGATCGGTGCCCGGCGACTGCCGCTCGTCCTGCGTCATCTTCAACTGGTGGGCGGCGTGCAAATCACCTTCCAGCACCGTGCGCAGCCAACGTTGGCCGTACTCTTCAGCCTGACGGTACAGCAGTCGCTCGCGAGTCACATGGTTGCTGATGGCCCAAGAACCGAACAACAGACTCAGTAGCAGCCCGGCGATCGCTGCGGGTTTGCCGATTTTGCCTTGCGGGTCTCGAGCGATGGAGAACAGGGCCGCGATCGCGACGGCAACCCCGGCGATGGGCAGCAGCCACAGATAAGGAGCTGTCAGCGCCAAAGCTGCGGCAAGGCCCAATACAAGCGCAACGATCGATAATCCACTGATCGCGCGCGGCTCCTCGACAGGTTCCTCTCCTCGCATTCGAGGCATCGAATCGTGACGACCGATTTCCGACATGGATCAAACCTCTACTTCATGACTCGCTGCAATTCATTTAACGAGGTGACGCCCCGCGCCACCAGCAGGATCCCTTCTTCCTGCAAGCCTCGATGGCCGGCTTTCTTGGCCAGATTTCGCAGGATATCCAACTGAGGCTTCTTGACCAACGCTTCGCGCATGGCGTCGTTCACCTCCAATAGTTCGAAGATACCCGTTCGACCGCGATAAAAGATCCCGTGGCATAGCGGACCCTCCAACTCGCAAATCGGGCAGGTTCCCGGCGGCAACGCCTTCCTTTTCTTCTTCTTTTCTTCCTCGGCCTCGGGCGGTGGCGGCTGCCATTCACGATACAAAGCTTGAACGCGTCCGGGAGGAATGCCCAGCTTTTGCAGCAGTTGCGGCGGTGGTGGGTACGGCTGTTTGCAGGTATCATTCAACCTGCGGATCAAGCGGACACACAACACGGCTCGAACCGCCTTGGCAAACTCCGGAG
>SKVE01000549.1 GCA_007129635.1 Planctomycetaceae bacterium | reverse complement strand
GGTCGCCTGGTTTCGATCGCAGCTCGCACGAACGGATATTCCGAAGACATCGTCGGTTTGCAGGAACTGGTCCTGTACGGGCTGAAAGGCACGGCAGCATACGCCGAGCACGCGGCCGTGTTGGGTCGCGAGTTGCCGAACGTGTACGGCCGCATCCACGAATGCCTGGACTTTTTGACCAAACCGGATCCGACCATCGACCAACTGCTGGGCTGGGCGCTGAGCGTCGGCGAATTGAACCTGCAGGTGATGGAACTGTTGTACGAAGCCAACACGGGCGCCTTTGGCAAGCAGCAGCCGACGCCGGTCCGCATCACCCCGGTGCAGGGCAAATGCATCCTGGTATCCGGGCACGATCTGGCCGACCTGGCTCTGCTGCTGAAGCAGACTGAGGGCAAGGGGATCAACGTCTACACGCATGGCGAGATGCTGCCCTGCCACGCGTATCCGGAACTGAAGAAGTACCCGCACTTGGTGGGCAACTACGGCGGAGCGTGGCAGGATCAGAAACGGGAATTCGCACAGTTCCCGGGCGCGATCCTGATGACGACCAACTGCATCCAAAAACCCAAGGAAGATTACCAGAACCGGATCTTTACCAGCGGTCTGGTCGCCTGGCCTGGCGTCACGCACATCGGTGTGGACAAGGATTTCACGCCGGTGATCGAAGCAGCGCTGGCCGCTCCGGGCTTTGCCGAGGACGTAGCTGAGAAGACGATCCTGGTGGGCTTCGGACACGACGCCGTGTTAAGCGTCGCGGATAAAGTGGTCCAGGCGGTCAAGGACGGACAGATCCGGCACTTTTTCCTGGTCGGCGGCTGTGACGGTGCCGAGCTGGGGCGGAACTACTACACCGATTTCACCGAGAGCGTGCCGGACGACTGCGTGATCCTGACGCTGGCCTGCGGCAAGTTCCGCTTCAACAAGCTGGAATTCGGCGATATCGGTGGCATTCCGCGTCTGCTGGACGTCGGCCAGTGCAATGATGCCTACTCGGCGATCAAGATCGCTTCGGCGTTGGCCGGCGCGTTCGACTGTGGCGTCAACGATCTGCCGCTGTCGCTGATCGTAAGCTGGTACGAACAGAAGGCGGTTGCGATCCTGTTGACCCTGCTGCATCTGGGCATCAAGAACGTTCGGCTGGGTCCAAGATTGCCCGCGTTCGTCACCCCGCCGGTGCTGGACGTGCTGGTGGACAAATTCAACATCATGCCGATCAAGACGGCCGAAGAAGACCTGGCGACGATCCTGGGTTGAACGGGGCCGTGACAATACTTCATGGGAGCAAATGATGAAACCAACGGAAATTCTCAGTCAAGAACACCGCGTGATCGAGCGGGTGCTGGACTGTCTCGAGATCATGGCCGACCAGGCCCAACGGCAGCAGCAGATCGATGTGCAAGCGGCCGCCGAGGCGATCGACTTCTTCCGCCACTTTGCCGACGGCTGCCATCACGCCAAGGAAGAAAACCAACTGTTTCCTGCCATGGAACGAAAGGGATTTAGCCCCGACACGGGACCCGTGGCTGTGATGTTGTACGAACATACGGTCGGCCGCGAAGCGGTGCGCGGGATGCAGCGCGAGGTAGACGCGCAGGGCAGCGGGGACCCCCAGGCCGCCAACCGATTCGTCGAGCACGCCCGACGATTCATCCCCCTGTTGCGCGAGCATATCGAAAAGGAAGATCATTGCCTGTTCGCCATGGCCGACCAGGCATTCTCGGAAGCAGATCAAGCGGAATTACTCGAACGCTTTGCCGAAGCTGAACGCGAGGTGATCGGCAAAGCGACCAAGCAAAAATATATCGACTTGGCCAGCCGCCTGGCCCAGCGTTACGAATTGCCGACCCCCTGAGGGCCAGGAAGGAGGCACGCGTCGTCCTTAACCACGCGGCCACGTGATTTTTGTCTATAATGATGGCATTGCATCAACAAGGGCCAGGGGGTCGGGAGTCGTTTTCGGCTAACGATCAACCACATGGGAAGCGGTTTGGCCGAAAACGAGTCCCGACCCCTTGCGCCGCGGCCCCTTCCGCCGACTCGAATTTGGGTGGTGAATCGGATGAGATGGAAGCTTCCTGCGCTCAGTCGCCGGTGGCTGTTGCTGCCGCCGGTGCTGTTGGGAATCGGCGTCGCTGCGTCGTTGATGGCGCTGCGCGAACCGCCGCGCCGTCAGGCGGAGCGAGAGACGGCGCGCGCGGTGCGGGTGATTCGCATCGAGCCGGTGGCGGTGATTCCCAGGGCGTTGGGTTACGGCACGGCCGAGCCGGGGCAAGTATGGCGAGCAGTCGCCGAAGTCCGTGGTCGCGTGGTGCAGGTTCATCCGCAGCTCCGCGCCGGTGCGATGATCGAAGCCGGAACCGTCCTATTGCAGATCGATCCCGCCGAGTACGAACTGGCGGTGGCTCAATTCGAGGCGGACATCGCCCGGCTCGAGGCGCAGCGCGAGGAACTCGCGCTTCGAGAGGCCAACGATCGCGATTCATTGGAGATCGAGCAAGCGTCGCTGGAATTGGCCGAAAGCGAACTGCAGCGTCTGGAATCGTTGGCCGATCGAAGCGTGGTCTCCGCAACGGAACTGGATCAGCAGCGACGAACGGTTCTGACCCAACGTCAGAACGTTCAACGCCTGCAGAATTCTTTGAAACTCGCACCCCAGCAACGCAACTCGCTGGCTGCAGAACTGGCTTTCAAGCAGGCGGGACTTGCCCAAGCCGAACTGGATGTCGCCAAGACGATCCTTCGAGCACCATTTACATGCCGATTGGCCGAGGTCCAGATCCAGCCCGAACAGTTTCTGGCTGCTGGTCAATTTCTGTTTGAAGCGCACGACATCGCGTCCGCCGAGATCGACACCCGGATTCCTCTGGACCAGTTGCGTCCCTTGATCGATCCCAGACACCGCGTCGGCCTGCCGGTCACGCTGGATGCGCAAAACGTCCAGGAACTGTTCGACTTCCAAGTGATCGTCCGCTATCGCAGCGGAGATTTCCAGGCTCAGTGGAACGGGCGTGTGGTGCGGATGCGCGAGCAGTTGGACCCGCGCACGCGCACCGCCGCCCTGGTCGTCGTGGTGGACAAGCCCTACGAACAGGCGATTCCCGGCCAACGTCCGCCGCTGATGCAGGGGATGTATTGCGAAGTGGAATTGCGTGGCGCCGCGCGGCCCGGCTGTATCGTCATCCCACGGTCCGCTTTGCATGAGGGGCACGTGTTCGTCGTGGATAGCGACCGCCGACTGCGCCGCCGACAGGTCGAGATCTCCTTCACGCAAGCCGGGTTTGCCTGCGTGGAAAAGGGGCTCGAGGAAGGCGAGTTATTGGTGGTCTCCGATCCCTCGCCCGCGATCGAGGGAATGCTGACCGAACCGGTGATGGACGAAGCAGGTCGACAGCAGATCGAGGTTCAAGCTGGCGGAGAGGAACTTCCGAAATGATCGCCTTCTTCGTCAAGCACCCCACGGCGGCCAACCTGCTGATGATCGTCTTTCTGGCGTTGGGCTTGCTGAGCGTTCGCGGCCTGCGGCGGGAGACGTTTCCTGACTTTCGCCCCGTGGAGGTCCAGGTCCGCATCGTTTATCGAGGAGCGACGGCCGAGGAAGTCGAAGAGACGATCTGCCAGCGAGTCGAAGACGCCGTGGATCGGGTGCGATTCGTCAAGGAAATCCGCTCGGACGCTCGCGACGGCCTGGCCATCGTCACCGTCGAAATGGACGCGGGGGGCAACCCCACCACGTTCAAGGACGAGATCGATACGGAGGTCAACGCCATCAGCGACCTGCCGCCCGAGACGGAGGCGCCGGTGATCACCCGGCTGCATACCACCGAAAAGGTCTTGGCCATCCTGGTGACGGGACCATTGACGCCCGCCGACCTCAAAACGTATTGCGAGGATTTTAAGGAACGGCTCCAGCAACAGCCCGGCGTGTCGCTGGTCGGGATCCGAGGTTTCGCCGCTCGCCAGTTGCGAGTTGAATTGTCGGAAGAAGCGCTGCGGAGGCACGATCTGAGCGTCGCTGCAGTGGCCGATCTCGTCAGGCGGCAGAGTGTCGATCTGCCCGCCGGAACGATCGAGGCCCGCGACGGCGAGCGGACGATCCGTTTTGTCGAGCAGCGGCGCTCGCCTGTTGAGTTGGAAGACCTGGTGATCGTGGCCGAGGCCGGCGGCGCCGAGATCCGGCTGGGCGATCTGGGCCGAGTTCACGAGCGATTCGACCCGGAGGAAGAACAGGTGCTGCTGGGCGGCCGACGTGCGGGCATGCTGGTCGTCGAGATGACGGGCAATCAGGACGTGATCCGGGTGGCCGACGCGGTCAAACGGTTCGTCCAAGCCGAACGGGAACGCCATCCGCAACTCGACTTCATCATCACTCAGGACAACTCGATCCTGGTCCGGGACCGGCTCCGGTTGCTGGCCACCAACGGCTGGCAGGGGATGCTGCTAGTGCTGCTGACGTTGTGGTTGTTCTTTCAACTGCGACTGTCGTTCTGGGTGGTGATGAGCCTGCCGGTGTCGTTCTTGGGCGCGATCTTCTTCATGCCTTACCTGGGACTGACGGTCAACATGATGACGATGGTCGGCATGCTCCTGGCCCTGGGCATCCTGATGGACGACGGAATCGTGATCGCCGAGAACATCGCCACGCACCGTGCCAGCGGCAAACCGGCCCTGCAGGCGGCGATCGACGGCGTCAGCCAGGTCCAAGCGGGCGTCTTCTCGTCGTTCATCACGACGGTTTGCGTTCTCGGACCGTTGGCTTTTCTGGAAGGCAACATCGGCCAGGTGCTGGAGGTGGTCCCTCTAGTGCTGATCTTGGTGCTGGTCGTCAGTTTGATCGAGGCGTTTTGCATCCTGCCGGCCCATCTGGGGCACGCCCTGGATCGGCCCCTGCAGCGTCAGGACGGACGCCTGCGCGGCCGATTCGACCGGCTGATCGAACGGATCCGCGAGCAAGTG
>SKVE01000079.1 GCA_007129635.1 Planctomycetaceae bacterium | reverse complement strand
GACGGCCGCTGGACACCAGGCAGGCACCGGCCTGGTTGGTGGTCCCCGTCTTGATCCCGTCAAAGGACTGGTCCACCAGCAGTTGATTGGTGTTGGTCCAAGTCACCTGACGCTGACCGCCGTCGGGGGTTGTCACCAGTGTGGTGTGTTCTCGTGTGCCGACGTATTGGCGGAACCGTTCGTCCTGCATGCCGCGGTAGGCCAACCGCAGCAGGTCGCGCGGGGTGGTCGTGAACTGTTCGGCCGTGCCGCCGTCGCCAAACGGGCTGCGATACACGGTGCGAGTCATCTCCAATCGCTCGGCCCAACGGTTCATCTCGGCGATGAAGTTGGAACGAGTCGTCTGGGGCACGTCGCCCGGCGGCGGTTCTAGTCTTTCGTGGAAATGCTCGGCCAACGCATTGCCCGCGTCGTTGCCGGAAGGCAGCAGCAAACCATACAGGCACTCGGCCACGCGAACACGCTCGCCCTCGCGCAGCCTGCTGGACGATCCTCCGGTGCTGGCGGCCAACTTTGAATACGTGACGGATTCGTTCCAGATATCCGGATCGGCCTCGGCTAATCGCAGAACGACCCACGCGCACATCATCTTCGTCGTGCTGGCCGCTTTGGCTGGTATGTCTTCGTTCACGGCCCACAATAGCTGGCCAGTCCGACCGTCCGCGATGGCCCAAGCACGGGCCGTGATTCCCTCCGGCAGCCTATCATCGCTCTGGGCCAGACCGGTTGCCATCAGGATCAGAATCGATCCAAGACCGAAAACGATGCGCATCATCCGTGTTCTCCATAAAAAGGCGGGTAGTTTTCGTTGCGGGCCGTCAGTTTGGTATGCACGTAGGTCGGATTCCGAGTACACTAGAAGATAGATTCTTTTCGGAGTTGTTGCTACCATGCCGAACAAGTTGCCAGAACCGTATCACCATACCCAGCGCGGGCCATTGTATCTGATCACACTGGCCGTTGCGATCGTCGTGTTCGCGATGGCCTGGACTGGTTGGAACGAACCAACACTGGTTGTCGGATTGCTGATCCTGGCAGGCATCTTTGTGTTGACGTCCTTCATGTTCAAGCATTTGACGGTAAGCGACGAGGGCGAACACTTGGCCGTACGATTTGGTCCGCTGCCCGTATTCCGCCGTCGGATCCCCTACGTGGATATCTCGTCCGTCCAAGCGGATCGAACCTCGTGGATCGATGGTTGGGGTATCCACTGGGTGCCGGGACGCGGCTACACCTACAACCTGTGGGGATTCTCTTGCGTGAAACTCGAAGTCCGCGGCCGGGTGATCCGAATCGGCAGCGATGACGTCGACAATCTTGTGACATTCATCCAGGCGAAGATCAATGAAAGAGGTTAACCATGTTGTGTGCGGGCGAAGTGGGACAGAAGATCGATAAAAAGACCTATAACGAACGGGTTCCCGACCTGCGTACGGAACTGCTACTGGCTCAGAACCAGTTGCATGTATCGGCGGATTTTTCGGTCATCGCAGTGGTGGCGGGAAGTGATGCGGCGGGCAAAGGTCAAACCGTGAACCGTTTGCACCAGTGGATGGACACCCGGTTTTTACAGACGCACGCGTTCGACCAGCCCAGTGACGAGGAGTCCGAACGCCCCTTGGCTTGGCGTTATTGGCGTGTGCTGCCCGCCAAAGGTCTGATCAGCATCTTTTTGAACTCGTGGTATTCCGAGGTGATCCGAGCCATGCTGGCGGGCGAAATGAGCGAAGCTGATTTCGCACGGGCGCTGGTGCATCTGAACACTTTCGAACAAAAACTGACGGACGACGGAACCCTGCTCCTGAAATACTGGTTCCATATCCCGAAAAAAGTGCAGAAGAAGCGGCTGAAGAACTACGCCTCTGACCCTGACCAGGCCTGGCGAGTGACCGAGCAGGATTGGTGGAACCTGCGTCACTACGACCGGTTGCGGCCTATCTGCGAGCGTTTGCTGAAGGACACCAATTCCTCGCAAGCGCCTTGGCTGGTGATCGATGGCACCGACCGACGCTACCGGGAACTGACGGTCAGCGAGCATCTGTTGCAATCGCTCCGCTCGCGCATGCAGTCCGCTCCGACCGGTACGGTTCCGTCGCCCGTGCCCGTCCATGCTGCGGAGGCTGCGCCGGATGGTCCCACGGTGTTGAGCGAATTGGATTTGGATCAACAGATTTCCCGTTCACGTTACCGCCGCCATTTGGTCAAGTGGCAGGCAAGGCTGAACGAGCTCAGTCGTCGAGCGCAAAAGAAACGAGTGGCGACGGTTTTGGTCTTCGAGGGCGCGGACGCAGCGGGCAAAGGCGGCGCGATCCGCCGCGTGACCACCGCCCTGGACGCTCGTCGCTATGAAGTCATCCCTATTGCGGCTCCTAATGACGAAGAACGAGCTCGGCACTACCTGTGGCGGTTCTGGCGTCGGTTGCCTCGAGCCGGAGACTGGACCGTCTTCGACCGCAGTTGGTACGGCCGCGTGCTGGTGGAACGAGTCGAGCAGTTTGCCACCGAACCCCAGTGGCGTCGGGCGTACCAGGAGATTCGCGACTTCGAGGAACTATTATGCGAGCACGGGATCGTGCTGGTCAAGTTCTGGCTGCATATCGATCCGGACGAGCAGGCCAAGCGGTTCGCCGAGCGCGAGCAGGTGCCGTATAAGCAGTACAAGATCACCGAAGAAGACTACCGTAATCGATCGAAGTGGCCGCAATACGAAGCGGCCGTGCAGGATATGATCCAACAGACGTGCCTGCCGCACGCGCCATGGACGTTGGTCGAAGCCAACGACAAATATTTCGCCAGGATCAAGGTGCTGCGCACGATCTGCGAACAATTGCACGATGCCATCCCCGGAAAAAAGTAAGCACCGTTCAAGAAATAACTGTCCGATGTCCCCTCGCCCCTCCGGAGAGAGGGCAGGATGACGGGGCCGAAAGTGCGTCAGTTATTTCTCGAACGGCGCTAAGTTAGGTTTTCCGGCCACGATTCGTCCAAGCGGCAGCAGTAAGCTTCTGCCGCTTGCAGCGTCCCGAATTCGCGCTGGCACGTCTAGAACCGCAGTTCAGCGCGGACCGTCAAGCCATCGAACATCAGCGTGTCGTAGCTCATGGAGTCCGGTTGGCCGACAAAGTTGCCGCGGCCGACCGCACGAATCCACTGATCCGTGGTCACCGCGTTGAACCAGGAACTGATCATGTACCCGCAAGTCACACGGAGATGGCCACAGTTGCTCTGCCAGCCACCGCCCAGCTCCAGATCCAAGGTTGTCATGATACGGTCCGCTTTCCAGCCCGTGTCGACGAAGTTTCCTGCCTCGTCATTGTACTCGTAGCTGGTGCGGAATTGGCCAGCCACCATGCTGACCAATCCCCGTCCGTACAGCAGTAGGCCGGAGTACGCATGATGTCGTTCGCCATCCAGACCGAAACATCGCCTCGACCATACACCATCTCCTGGTGACCGGGCGTCAGATTGTTGAAGATGCGAGCGTCGGCGGACATCAGATCGATCAACCTTGACAGTTCGGTAACGCGGATTGTGGCTGGGGGATACTTCATGCTTGTGGCGATCAAGTCATCCTCGATCGTGATCGTCCCGGAGTTGATGCTATCCGCGTCGTAGGTGACCCGTGCGATTTCGCCGCCGCCGGTCAGTTGCAGCACATTGAATTCGCTGCTGACGAAACCGCCGTCGGGCCCGGCATCCCAGATCAGGTCGAAGCCATCCATGAACCCATCGGCCAAAGGCGTTTGGAAGGTGCCAGGCGCCCCGGCCGCGTCGAAGTCGACGGTCAGCATATCGTTGCCGCTGCCTGTGGCAATGGACAAATCACTGATACCGGGTCCCACGCCATCTTCCTCGGTATCGTACAGGATGTTTGCCGACGCCATGCCGCGGATTTGATGGCCGTACGTGCAGAAGACCCCAACAATAGCGGTGATGTTTTCGACGAACACCGATTGATCCGCGGCACTTGCGGAATTGTCCATGACCAATCGGGCAACACTGCCGGAATCCGTTACATGGACATCCCCGAGAATACTCGACGTGTCACCCACCCCGGTGGCGAAGTCGGCAAAGTCATCGATGCCGGTCAAGACCATGTCGCCGGTGCCGAGCGCGACGTCGATTTCCGTGACCAATCCCGCCGTCGTTGCTTGCACTCGGACAATGTCGTTCCCACCGCCTGTCTGAATAGCCAAGGTGGAAATCCCCTGCGGGGGTGTGATGATGTTCACCGTGACATCGTCCACGGCACTTGGGGCGTGGTTGGTGCTGGCGTCGACGATCACGGTCGCGACGTCTGCAACGCATCCGCAACTTCGGCTGCAGAGGCGTTCTCCGCGATTGCTGCCGTGGTCTCACCGTCAAATGTCAGCGTGAACGTTCCCCCGGATGGATCGCTGATCGACACTCGCTGTACTTCGTTTGATTGTTGTCCGGTCGCCCCAGTTCCCGTCTCACCGTAGCCCACGACGGTGAACGTCTCCCCGGTGACGTCGCCGGTAAACAGCGGGTAGCGTTGTGCACCGAAGGGGGCCACCAAACGCCGATCAGGAGCCGGATCATTGGGATCGGTCAAGGTGAAAATGGCGAGATCGTTTCCTGCAGAGATGTTGTCGTTGCCTCCCCATGCGGGGTGGACTGTGATGTTCGCCACGGGTACGTTTAAACGGATGTCAATGTTGTTGGCGTCACGCACCAAATCGAATCGTGCCGAAGAAGCACCATCCGGGCCGAAAGTTCCCGAGGTACCATCCGAATCCACGCAGTGTGCCGCAGTCAGGATGTGCGTTCCCGTTTGCATCAATGACCCCGTGCATCCCGGAAGGCGAACCACGCCATCGAAGTCGTCACCGCGCGGGACAGCCGAGGCAAAGGCGAACGCCCCAATCACGAGCAAACGGCGATCCTCCAGTGGTTCAAACTGAAGGTTTCTATCCAAACCCGCGCGAAAGGTGCTCCG
>SKVE01000295.1 GCA_007129635.1 Planctomycetaceae bacterium | reverse complement strand
CTGCGCCAGCGTTTGCCGGCCGGGGCCATGATCGGCGAAATGCCTTCGACGAACCGCCGCGACGGCGGGGGCGAGTGCGATCATGATCTGAACCCTCTGACGCTGGCCACCGACGACCGTTACGACTTTGTCGACATCGCCCAAGCAGTTTCCAGTCACGGATTTGGCAGCGATCCGGCTCGGCAAGGCATCGGTGGTGCGGAACGGATTCGTCAGTACCAGCAGGCCATGGGTGAAGCGGGCAAGATCAAGCCGCTGGTGGTCTCGAAGGACTACCGCAGTATCCCTGCTGGCGGGACGGCGGTGCTTTGGTCACGGATGACGGGCGGCGCCGCAACTTCGCGGTTCCACCGTCCGTACGGCGCACGGCCTGCTTCGGACACGGATTTCCAGTATGAGGCCCTGGAGCGACTGGGCCGATTCCTGGCCGATGTAGAGTTCTGGCACTTCCAGCCCCAGGCCGATGTTGTGGCCGGACTTCCCCAAGGCAGCCCGGGCGCCAACGCCATTGGTCGTTCAGGCCGCGAGTATCTGGTCCAGCTCTTCGATGGCCAAGGCGGCCAAGTAACACTGCGGATCGCGCCGGGCAGTTGGCAAGTCGTCCTGTACGAACCAAAGACGGATACCTACCTCGGGCCTGGCGGCCAAACAGGCCAGAAGATCGAGGTTGGCGATGATCCATTTGTTGTCAACGTGCCTGACTACGACGAGACGGCGATCCTGCACCTGCGCCGCACTTAAAGTGACAACGACCTGACCCGTTCCACGAAATCAAGACAGTGCTTGTGCGCTACGGGCCAGGACGCCGCGCAGGTCGCGCGCGTAGCGGGCGAGGATTTCCTGGCCTCGCGGCGAACCGCACCGTGCCAAGGCGCGGCCGATACATAATTCCAAGTAGGCGTAACGGTCGGCGGTCGGGTCGACGGTCTGTCGCGGATCGGCTCCTATCGGCAGATCCGAACCCTTCATGCCAGGCTTGTCGGCCAAGGTGTTCAACGCATCCAGGCAGTCGGCATGGGCGAGGTGATCGGCGGCAAGACATACCGCATGGACATAGCAGAACATTGCGTCCGACCGAGCAGGGTTCATGCGGACCTTGTCCGCGACGGTTTCCATCCGCGCGATGACACGCCGATCGCCCAAGCGGGCCAACAGGAAGATCAGATAGGCGGCGGACGGCGCCCAGCCGTGGTCTGGCATGTCGTGGCGGCGATGTTCCCATGCGGGCAATTGGTCGCCGGCCAGTTCGCGATCGAGTTCGGCCAGCAGCGTTTCCGCTCCCGCCGCATCGTCCAGGAAGCACAGTGCCCGGGCAATCTCGATCTGCCCGTCACCGCTGGCCGAAGGCAGGGCCTGCCGCAGCAGGGGCAACGCCGCGTCGCGTCGAACAAGGATGTCCACCGCGCGTTCGACCAACAGCTTGCCGGCCGCCATCTGCCGAACCGCCCGCTGCAGATCGGCCGCCGACAGTTCCGGCCACTGTTGATCGGCCACGGGCGGACCTTTCCGCTCCGTCAGGATCGTACCGCCGGCTTGCCAACCGGTCACGCGGGCTTCCAGCCGATCGGCGTGGATGTCGGCCCACGTCAGGATGCCCGCCCGCACCAGTTCTGACTGGAGTTGTTCGATGTCGATTTCCGACAGCGCCCGTTCGGTGCGAATGGCTTGCGTTGCGGCCAGTCCCGCGACCCCGCCCATCGCCATCAGGTCTCGCTGCATCCGAGCCAAAGATAGGGCATCGTGGGTACAGGAATACGCTTTGCCGATCACCAGGATCCCCTCCAGTCGCTCGGGGACCAGCGCCCGGTACGGGATCGGTGCGGGATGGTTCCGCGAGTAATCCCAGTCGACGTAGCCAGCGAAAACATGATCGCTGCACGCGATGCCTTTGATATCAAAGTTTGACAGGGCCACGAGCACCACGTCATGGAACCTGCGTCGGCCCAGGATGCCTTCATAGGTGACCGTGGCTCGGCCGCGGATGTGCCGCGATTCGCGCGGCGTCAGGTAGTACTGCGGAAAACCTCGTGCGTCGCGCCCCGCGCCTCGCCGCCGCGACGAGATGATCCCGCGAGTCAGGTCCGCCGGATCGCGTAGATCGAAGGCACAATCGAAATGTCGAGCGGCTTCGGGGTTGGTACCGCGATAATGGGCAAAGTTGTCCCACATGGTCATGGCATCGTGGCACGTCCCGTAATCCGTGGCGGCGCCGGCCCAGGCGGCCAGGTCGCCATCGCCCGTGGCGTCGATCACATGCTGGGCCTTGACCACTACCAATCCGTCGGGCGTCGCGAACACGCCGCCCACCACCGTATCGCCCTCGACGACCGTGCCGGCCGCTGTGCCACGCAACAGGCCGGCACCGGCCTGAATCAAGTTATTCAGCATGCCCATGCACTTGGGCATGCCTGTTTGGTCCATCATCCCGGCGGCCTGACGATCCAGTTGCTGGACGAATTCGGTGTGGCGGCCGAACCAGTATTTGGGGACGCCGCCGATGGTGTGTGTGCCGCCGACATCGCCGTACTTGTCGATGACCAGGGTATCGAGTCCCTGGGCTGCTGCGATCGTGGCAGCGGGCGCTCCGCTGGTCCCTCCGCCGGCCACCAGCACCTGGCATTGAGCCACCACCGGCAGGATCGTGCCGTCGATCGGCACATGGCGGCCCGTCCAGTAGATCGGTCGGAGTTCCTCGAACCGAGCCTGGCCCGTTGCCGCGCTGGCTGCGGTGTCGTTCGTGTTGGACAGTCGCACGACCTTGGCGTCGTCCGGCCCACCGCGGTCATGGCTTTGCGACGGGGCGTGGGCGGCAGAGGAGACCTTGGAAGAAGTGAAAAGGTCCGGCCACGGCGCCTGGACCAGCACGTCGGCCAGCGATGGTCCCGCCACCGATTCGACCAACATCTGGGCTATGGCGTCCGGTACGTCGGCAGCCGGTCCGCACACCAGCAGGTTATCGATTTCTCGAGGTCGGCAGGCGTCGACACTCAACCCATCCCCGGCGTCGCGGCCGACAATTCTCTCGATGGGATCGCACAGCACGATGTCGCCGCCGCGGACGAACGCCGCCTCCGGCCACACGCCGGACTCTTTCAACGCTCGCCCCGTTTCCGCAGCGATCCGTCGCATCTCCAGCCCGTACGTGGACTCGCGAATCAGCGACGGTGCGACGGGCAATCGGGCTTGAAACTCGATGAAGTCCGCGTGCAGCAGCACTCGACCGCCCAGCAGTTCGGGCACTCCTTCCACACGAAGCGATGCGTCGGAACGCGGGCGGTTGCACAGCATGCTGTAGCGAGCGACGATCCCTTGTGCGGCCGAGTCGCGGTGTACGAAGCCAGCGCCCGCCCACCGTGCCACCCGCGCGTCCGGCGTACCGTCAACGATGGCTTGCGCTTCGATGGCGACCAGGCTGCCCTTGCTGGCAAACAGCACCGCCACGACGTCTCGATCGGCAAGTTGTACGCCGCACGGTTGCAGGTCGTAGTACAGGCCCGCGCCGGCATCCAGCAATCGGTCTTCCAATCCAGTCGTCAAGGCAACCATATTTAGAATCCAATCGTCGCCCACCTCTTCCCGCGCGCACGATTGCAGGAACGCTCGCATGTCGGCCGGGGCGTCCTCCAGGTGTCGCCGCTTGATCCAGGGCCGCAGGGCGATGGCCATCTCGCGAGGCAACGACGTATCGGCGGCGGCCAGCACGACGTTTTTTCCACGGTTGGCGAGTCGCTCGGCCAAAAAGCATCCCTGCAAGTGCGAACCGACGACCAGCACTTGGGCTTCGGCAATCACGGGCACACCTTGCTCGTTCGCACAACGGACCGATTGAGCTTCCGCCGGTTCGGATGGCACCTTGGCCGCCTGCCACACCGGTGTTGTGGGCTCTGGGTCACCGAAGCCTTGTGCGGCGTGGCCCAGGCAAACCGCCGCCGTACCCGCTTTCAGAAACCCGCGTCGTGTGGTGTTGTGCGACACAGCGAATTCTTCAGAGGGATGCTGAGTTTTCGACATGGGTCACTCCCAAACTTGATAGGTTGTCGTCGCCGTCTGTGACAGGTACGCTGGCAGTCAACGCTCGTGATTTTCCACCAGTATGTCCGACGAGGGAGGGAAATGGAAGTGAAGACGATCACCATCCTGCTTTGCAGCGGTCTGTGGCTGATGACTTGGGGTCTGACAAGCCTGGAAGGCAGCGACCCGGACGGCTCGGCCATTCGGGCGAACGAAGCAGGGCGGACGACGCGTGACCGAGAAACCATCGCCATCCTGGGCGACGACCGGCCTCATGGCGGCCCCCCCCTGTCCAACCCGCTGGCTGATCGCTTGCGAAAAGCTGGCTTTGATGTCACGGTACTCGACAGCCACCAGGCGATCGACCGCGACGTGTTGTGCTCGAAAAAGTTCTTCCTTTACGTGGTCCCGCACTGCAGCACCTATCCGGCGGCCGGGTTCGAGGCGTTGGCTGCGTTCATCGAGCAGCGCGGGCATGTCCTTTTCCTCGGCGGACCGCTGCTGGACGATCCGATCTGGTGGCGGCAAGATCGCTGGTTCAACCGCCACGATGCGCAGCAAGCCAAGCAGAACGTTCGTGCCGAGCATCATCCGCTGCCGATCACGCCACAGAGCGCCGCCCATTGGACTCGCACCTCGAACCGACCTCACCGTCCCGGGGCCTGGCAGGTCGTTGCCGAGGGGCCGGATGGGGAAGCGTGTTTTCGCTTCTTCTGCGAGAACCTGACGGGCTGGGATGGCTATCTGTCGACTGCCACGCAACGGCTGTTCGGCCCGGGGCATGATCTGCTGACGTTTCTTGCCCGAGGAGGCCCGCGGACGGATCGGCTGGTGATCGAAATTCAGGAGCTGGATGGATCGCGTTGGATGGCCGTCACCCCACTGACCATGCAATGGCAGCGGATCAGTCTGGTCCCGAGCGATTTTCAATACTGGTCGGATTCGGCGACCCGCG
>SKVE01000445.1 GCA_007129635.1 Planctomycetaceae bacterium | reverse complement strand
AGTCCGTCTGCAGCCGTTCATCGTCACCTTATGTGGACTGTTGGTCTATCGCGGTCTGGCGCGATGGATCACCAATGACCAGACGCAAGGGTTTGGCCGCGACTACGAGGGGCTCCGCAGCCTGGCGACCGGGCGGCCATGCACGATGTCCGCGTTGATTCTGGCGCTGGGCATCGGACTGATTGTCTGGGCGCTGGTCCGCTGGTTCCGCCAACGGCACGAGCGATCGGTCAGCGTCTCGCCTTGGTGCTTGGCGGCGATCGGCGCCGCAGCCGTCACCGTCGGCGGGCTACATTACGCACAGGACGTCGCGTCGCTGTCGCGGTGGCAAGCCACGTGGGCCCAGCATGCCATGTATCTGGGCGGCGGGATCGGTTTGGCGGTGGGGTTGGTTTGGCTGAACATCGTGGCCCTCTGGCACAGGCGATGGAAGACGTTGGCGGCCGATGCGGTGGTGGCGGCCGGGTGCGCTGTGCTGAGCCTGGTCCTGTACCGCCAGCAGGGAACGTCGGCAGCCGGGATGGACAACTGGTTCTGGCCCTTGACGACCATCGTGGGATTGACGGCCGCGATCGGCGGTGCCGTGTACCTGCTGCAGGGACTGTGGCGGGACGCCTCGCTGGGGTTGCGATCGTGGGTGATCTGGACCATCGCGGCAGCAGTCTTCCTGATGACAGGGCTGACGCCCATGGATCGAGTCGAAGTCCCCATGCCGCTGCTGATCATGATCGCGTTGGCGCTGCTGGCGGGCGGCTTCTTGAACTACACGATCTATGGACGTTACCTGCTGGCATTGGGACGCAACGAAGAAGCTGCCCGGTACAGCGGCATCAACACCCAAGCGATGGTCTTCATGGCCTACGTCATCTGTGCGCTGATGGCCGGGATCGCCGGCATCCTGTTCTCGCTGGACGTGAATTCCCTGCAACCGTCAGGACATGGCAGCTTTTACGAACTGTATGCGATCGCCGCCGCCGTGCTGGGCGGCTGCAGTCTTCGAGGGGGGGAGGGCTCGATCCTGGGTGTCGTGATCGGCGCTGCCGTGATGCAGGTGCTGTACAACGCCATCAATATCCTGGGCATCAGCACCCAACTGGAATTCGCCATCATCGGCGGCGTGATCCTGGCAGGCGTGGTGGCCGACGAGGTGCTGCGGCGCATCGCGGAAGAGCAAGCGTCCTGAAGCTGGAGACGCCAAGTCCTGCTCGGGTAAGCTTAACTTATCGGTGCGAGAACGCCGATGTTTAGGGAGACGACCCTTGTCGCCGGATCGCGTATTCACGGTTTTTCGAACCTCTTGAGTCAGCGTAGCTTCATGCCGGAGCCAACCCGCACCTCCAGCACTGCGCGCGTTGCCAGCTTGCCCGACGTTGGCAATTGGTGCGCCGTTTCGTTGCTCGGCCAAGGCCGCTGGTCGCAGGTCTATCGAGCACGACCTCGGGAAGCGGCTGCCGATGCACCAGCCGACTACGCGATCAAGCTGGCCGCGCCCGTCGTTGGCGAGGATATCGATACCGCTCGACGATTGCTGATGCGCGAAGCACTGCTGGCCCAAGCCGTTTCCCACAAGCATCTGACCAGCGTGTTGTCCTCGCGTCTGAACCAGGCTCCTTACTATCTGGTCATGCCCTACCTGGAGGGCAGCACGCTGGAACAACTGCTGCAGCGGCACGGCATGATCGCCACCCCGTTGGCTCTGTGGATTGCACGGCAGACCGCCGAAGCAGCCGCGGCCCTGCATCGGCACGGCTGGCTGCACGGTGACATTAAACCCAGCAATCTGTTTATCGCCGACGAGGGTCACGTGATCCTGCTGGATCTGGGGTTGGCCCGTTCTTTCGGCGACGGACAGATCGGCCCTTGGCCGTTGGCAGGTACACTGGCCTACCTGCCGCCGGAAGCTTACGCATCAATCGTCGATCTTCAACCCGCATCTGACGTGTACGCATTGGGGGTGACTCTGTACCGCATGCTGACCGGCCGTCTGCCCTTCGAGGTCCGGCAACCGGCCGAATTAGCCGAGGCGCATCTGCACGATACGCCACCTGATCCGCGGCAGTTTCATCCACGGTTGGCCATGCCCGTTGTCCAATTGGTTTCGGCCATGCTCGCAAAGCTACCACATCGGCGTCCGAGTATGGAAGCCCTGATCCGTGAACTGAATCGCCTGGAGATCCTAACCTTTCCCCGTCGCAACGCAGCCTAATGCATGCAGCCAGAACCACCTACCAATAGGTGCCACCCACCTTTCACTGCAGCAATAGGTGCCACCCACCTTTCAAACCGTTCACTGCACAGCACTGCCTTAATAGGCCACACGGTCTCAGCCCTTTTAGGTTGCTTGCGGAAAGAGTTCGCTGGAGTCGTTGCCCAGGCAGCGACAGAAACTTTGGGCATCCAAACCTGCCGGTCCAGCGACCGTCTTTTCGGCCGACTTCGCGGCGTATGGTCGAGGTACTCGTATGGGGTGGTGAATTGGTAGATGTGACGAGTGGTTAATGCGGATTCAAGCAAGCAGTATCCGAACCGACTGGGAAGGGAAAATAGGTGGGTGGCACCTATTGCTGATTACGAACCGACTGGGAAGGAGAATTAGATGGGTGGCACCTATTGCTGGTTCATTAGGTGGGTGGCACCTATCCTGTCTTCGAAGGAAGAGTTCGATCGCGTCGCTATGACGGATTCCCTTTCCCAGATCGATGATCTGTGGACGGCTGCACGGGACGAGCATCAGAAGGCATCTAAGGATCTCGATGAGATTCAGAGAAACCGGGTGGAATTTGAGCGACAGATCCAGGATGCGCGCGATGCGATTACAAACACCCTTCTTGAGGCGATTGAGACAGGTGCCACATATCGAGACGGCACGTGGATTCCCCAGTTGACGGTACGGGTGGGTGTGGTCGTGCTCCTTCTGTTCTTGTCGAGCATCCTTTTCTCGACGTATCGATACACGCTTACACTCGCGGCATACTACGATGCGCGCGGAGATGCTCTGCAGATGCTATCCCGCCGGAAGGACGGGGAGTTGCTTGATGTGAAGGAATTGGCCACCATCCTGCCGCTCCTGTCGCCAGACGCATATCGGATCGAGAAGGTTAACCCCCCCTACGAGGCGCTGCGCCTTCCGCGAGGATGATGCAATAGCGATCGTTTCAGGCAATGGGCGACATTCGTCACACCATGACACATTACGCTGTTTTCTGGAAGGGGGGAAAGGCCAAGCTGCGGGATGCTAGTACTGCTAGCAGTCGTTTTCCCGGAATCTAAGAACGGAAACGGGAACGGAAACGGGGGGAAACGGAAACGGGGTCCGGAAACGGGGTCGGGTCTCATTTGTGTCGATTTGCCGCGTCGTGCGACCGTTCACCGGTCGGGACGGAGGCGTTTTGGGCGGCCAGGGGGACGTAACGTGGATTCCAATCCCAGACGCTTCGCCGTGGCCTGCTGCCAGACCGTTTCGCCGAAGGGAATGCCAACCTGGGCGCTCCGCCGCAATGCCTTCAATTCCGCCTCCGTCTCGGCTTGAGTGACATACTCCAGCCAGTTCTGGCCGGGGCGGAGAGGCCAATCGGCAAGTGTCACGGCTGCGCTCCGGTTGACTCGGTGCCACAAGCTCGAAGTGCTCGTCTTCCTGAATCGGAAACGACTTGAACCGCCCTTGGTACAAAGGGCCCGTTCCAACCGTCCCGTGCGCCAAGTGCCAACGCCGTGTGTGCGTGTTGGTCAGCCATCCCATGTAATCCGATAGGTCCCCATCTTCGCGAGGCCAGAGTACCAAGTGCCAGTGATTGGGCATCACGCAAAAGGCGAGCAGCCGCATGTCGACCAGCTCCCGAGCCTCCTCCAGTTGCAATTCGTGGTCGTCGGGGCATGATCTATCATCCCCACTCAACCCGCTTTCCGCAAGAGAATGAGACCCGACCCCATTTCAGCGGCCACGACCCCATTTCAGCGGCCATCAAGCCGCTCGTGCTGGTACCATACTGAAATGCGGGAAATCGAGTACGAGTACGAGTACGAGCACGGGTACGAGATCATGCCCGATGGATACTGTAGCGATGCTGCGCACCGATTATCGTCACCAGATCGGCACCGCGGTCCACGATTACGGCGAACAGTTCCAGAAGGTCGCGGCCCAATACGCTCATATCGAGCGTCTCGTGCTCCGTACATGCCGCGAAATTCCCCCGGAAGACTGCCTTTAGGCCGTCATCACGGGTCAACCTGATTTGCGTCCGCACGTTCACCGAATCAACAATCCCGCCCACCCCGGCAATTCTGTCGTGGGGCTGCGAAGTATCGAGGCTCAGCGTTTCCAGAACGTTGGCACTTATCACAGTACGATCCGCTCCGGTGTCGACAAGAAGCTCGAAGGCGCGCCACACGCCTATGCCTGTCAAGATCTCGCCCCGCATCACCGGTCGCACAATTTCGTCGTCGCATTCCAGCCATTCACCGTCGAACCGCATAGATCCTGGCCACCTTTTCTTTGGGAATGTAACGTGTGAACCAACCTTCGTCTTCCGGGTGCGCCGCCATCGCCAATTCGGCGGCCTGGGCGGCAGTATCAGCCACAAAGACATCCTCTCCGGCAACGCAAATACACCGGCCGCGGTACTTGGCGTAGATTTCCGCGATGTGCTGCTGCAGCCACGCACTGTTGCGGTCAAACTGCTCACGCTGCTTGGCGGCGGCAGCCAATTCCGTCCGATCCGTTACCTCCTCCATCTCAATGGCCGGCCATTGTGTGATCATTGTCCAAATCCTTTCCACGGTTGATGCAACTCGCCGTTCGCGCCGACTCAACAACTCGTACCCCCGCCTATTCTACCGCAACCCGCAGGCGGCAGGAAGCGTGCCTGCTCAACTCGCCGGCTTCGCTACCACGTGACCGCTTGACTGACTGCTGGACTGGACTAACCGCCGGACGCATCCACCGAACTGAAGGCCACGCGGAACCCGAGGT
>SKVE01000025.1 GCA_007129635.1 Planctomycetaceae bacterium | reverse complement strand
TTCGCGAACCATGGCAGACGAGCCAGGACGCTCGCTTTCCTGAACTGCGGAGTAGCATTGGGAATCGGAAGAATGTATCCTGGATGCGTCAACAGAATACAGGGCAGTTTCCCGCTAATTTGCAGGGGACAGAGGCTATCAATCGATCATGGAAATCATCATCACCGCAGTGGGACCCGACAATGTGGGTTTGGCCGACCCGATCATTCACTACGTGACCGGACAAGGCGCCAACATTGAAGAGATCCAGATGTACAACCACGACGAAGAGGCGTTGTTCGCTATGCTCTGCCGTCTCGAACTGCCCGACGGGCCGTGGGAAGCTTTCCGCAATGCGGTGGCCGAGATCGGACGGGCGAAGGATCTATCGGTCCGAGTCTGGTCGCCTGAGGAACGAGCCGCGCGCCCCCGTCTGGCGCTGTGCGTCACCTACCGTCCCGAACCGGCGCTGGCTGTATTGCGAGCGATCCGCGACCAGCAGATCCGGGCCGAGGTGGCGGTCATGATCGGCAATCGCAACGCCTGTCGCGGCATCGCCGAGCAATTTGGTGTGGACTGGTACAACATCGGCGATCGCGAGGGGCGGGCGAACGACGAGCAGATGGTGGAGCTGTTCGATCAGTACCCGATCGATTACGTGGTGTTGGCTCGGTACATGCGGGTGCTGCCGGCTGCGGTTTGCTGGAAATTCGCCGGGGGCCGCATCATCAACCTGCACCACGGTTTGTTGCCGAGTTTCCCCGGCTTGCGGCCTTATCACGATGCCTATGCAGGCCGGATGCTGACGTACGGTTGCACCTGTCATTTCATCGTTCCTGAATTGGATGCGGGCAATCAGATCATCCATCAGACGACTTTCACCGTCCCGCCGGGCACGAAATTGGACGAGATCGTCCGGATCGGCCAGGAGGATAATGAACCGCGTTGTCTGGTCGAGGGCGTGCGTCGCGTGGTCAACCGCGAAATCCGCCTGCATTTCCATCGCGTGGTCAAATGGACGTGAGCCAATCCTCCATGATCTCCATCGACGGTTCGCAAGGCGAAGGCGGCGGGAAGATCATCCGCTCGTCCCTGGCACTTTCCAATCAGACGGGGTCGGGAGTCGTTGTCGGGCAACAACCATCCACATGGGAAACGCCTCGACCGAAAACGACTCCCAACCCCTTCCGCCGGTATTGCCCGTGGTCCTGTACAGCGGCGAAGAGGGCTGGACGGCCGCGACCGAGATCGGCGCATTGATCGAGGTCGGTGCCCGGCGGACTGGAGCGGTACCGCCCGCAGATGCGATACTTGCTGGTACAGGAACGCGGGTCTTCCGATGCCGAACTGGCTTCGATGCGGAATCTGGTGGCAGCCCTGTTCCGTTTGGAAAACAGTTGCGGTCCGGAAGACCTCGTCCAAGTACTAGAGCTGTTGTTCGAATGGTTACAGGCGCCCGAGCAGGCCGATTTGGCTCGTGCGTTGGTCGTTTGGCTCCGCCGCTCGCTACTGGCCAGTCGGATGCCCGACATCGACATCCCCGAGATCGAAAACCTACAGGAAGCAAGAACCATGTTGGCAGAACGTGTCAAAGACTGGAAAAAACAGTCCGTCCACCGGCTCGCGAGCGATTCGCAGTAGCCCTTCAAAAACCCGACAAAGTAGCACACAAAACCGGTGATCTCCTTGCGGGGGAACTCGTCGGCATCCGGCGGATAGTAGAGGGGCTCCTTCAACCGTTCATCGTTCGGATCGACCAGCTTCCGCAGACGGTATTCCACGCTGCCGCGAAAGTTCACCACTTGGAACAGATACGCCGGACGACGGGCCGCGCGGGGGACTTCCAGGGCGAATGGAAACGCAAAGCCCCCTTTCCACTCATCGAAGCCCTTCCCGCGCTCACCGAACAGATCGCGGCAGACGGCATACGTCTCCGCCAGCGTCAACTCGTGGCCCGATCGGGCGATCTCGTAGTCGAGTGCAAAATACTCCTCGATCGCGATGCTGCACTTCCGGAGCCGGTAATTCTGGTAGTCGGTCAGCCGCGTGAGCCGGTACGCCTGCCCGCGCACGTTGAACGTCATGCGCACAGGTTTGAAGCGTTGCCTATCCTGGAGCAGAAAGGCCGCGCATGCATCGAGACTAACGTGGCCTTGCTCGCGCATCTCTTCCTCGAGGAATGGCCGCAGAGCATCGGGAAGTGAAATCGGAAAAGTCATGGCCGATGTAATGTCCTTGATGACCGCAGGTCGGGGAAAAGTCGGAAAAAGGGGGACGGGGGGCATCGGGAGAGCCGTACAAGCTACAGGCGTAGTAGACGATCCGTTGCAGCAAACTGCCGAAAACCGTCTCGTGCATGTTCGCGTTCCTCCGGCCCGCCGTCAAGGAACGTGAGTGGATTCCAGCGGCGCAATCGTCGCCATGCAGACCAGCGCGGCGATCTTGGTCTTCCACGACCCATCCTCGGCGCGATACAGGATGTGCGCGGCAATATCGTCGACAACGCAGAACTCAACGCCACGTATGATGAGCTTCTGCCCGTCATTCATGGAGACCTCGATCGGTCCCTGTCGTATGGCTTCCATTAAGGTGTCTCGGTCCATTACATGCTCCTATTCTGGATCGGACAGGGCATTTGTAGACTCTCCTCAAGGTCGTCCAGTTCCTGTTCGAATCGTTTTTCCAAGTCGACGCGCAGATGCATCATCCCGTCGATCAGTCCGAACATCTCGCGGACCTGTTCCGCATTGTATTCGATTTGGTACAAGTTGTGAACAAGGTGCCACTTGGCCCGGTACCAGGGCACGTGTTACGGAAAAATCCCGCGAGCCGCCTGAATCGACGGAACCGTCGAACCCCGCCGTACCGGGGGCGACAGCTTCAATAGTAGCGGAGCAGATGCAGATCGGGGTACAAGCACACATGGACCGATTCAGGATGCCGCAGTAGGTCGGAGCAGTCGTAGAACGGAATTCATTCCGTTCGGCCCGACGCCGCAAACGGAATGAATTCCGTTCTACTATACTCCGTCGCTGGCACGGCGGGTATAATCGAAGGCATGGGACAACAGGACTTGGGTTACAAGCGAATGTTCGCACACCGCGAAATGGTGGAAGATCTGCTACGGGGGTTCGTCCGCGAGCCGTGGGTGGCCGAAGTGGAGATGGACACCCTGGAACGGGTCAGCGGCACTTACGTCAGCGACGACCTCCGCGAACGCGAAGACGACATCATCTGGCGCGTCCGTTGGCGGGACCGCTGGTTGTACGTGTACCTGCTGCTGGAGTTCCAATCGACCGTCGATCCGTTCATGGCTTTGCGGATCTTGGTCTATGTCGGGCTCTTGTACCAAGACTTGGTTCGCGAAAAGAAGCTGACTCCCGACGGCCGGCTTCCGCCGGTATTGCCTTTAGTCTTGTACAGCGGCGAAGATGGCTGGACGGCTGCGCCCGAGATCAGTGAATTGATCGAGGCGGTGCCCGGGGGACTGGAGCGGTACCGGCCGCACATGCGATATTTGCTGGTCGAGGAACGTGGGTTTTCCGAAGCCGAACTGGCGCCGATGCAGAATCTGGTGGCAGCCTTGTTCCGCTTGGAAAACAGCCGCGGTCCAGAAGACATCGTTCAGGTGTTGGAGCTGTTGATCGAATGGTTACAGGTGCCCGAGCAAGCCGAATTGGCCCGAGCTTTGGGCGTCTGGCTTCGCCGGTCTCTGCTGGCTAGCCGGATGCCCGACATCGACATCCCAGAGATCGAAAACTTACAGGAAGCAAGAACCATGTTGGCAGAACGAGTCAAAGACTGGAAGAAACAGTGGCAGGATGAGTCCCGAAAAGAGGGGGAGAAGATAGGTCAGAAAAAGGGCCGTAAAAAGGGCGAGTCCACCATCTTGCTCAAGCTACTAAACCACAAATTCGGTACGATCGATGCGCGAACCCGTCGCCGGATTGCAGACGCCAGCAGCAAACAACTTCTCAACTGGGCGGAACGGGTTTTGACGGCGGACAAAATCGAGGATGTGTTCAGTTGAGACGGATGGCGGAAAGGAAGGTTCGTATGGCATTGCTGATCCCCGACTCCGTGTTGGAACAAGCAGGTCTTTCCGAGGACGAGGCTCGAGTTGAGATCGCTTGCCGCTTGTTCGAACTGCACCGCCTCAGTTTATGGCAAGCGGCCCAGTATGCCCGTCTGACCCGGGTCGAGATGGAGGCACAGCTTCTTCAACGTAGAATCCCCTTGTACGAAGTCACCGAAGAGCAGCTATCGGCGGAACTCCGCGCCATGGATCGATTGGGAATCCCCGGATGATCGTGGACCAATTGGCAGAGGTTCTTGATCGCGGCGAGTCGGAAGTTATCGTCCTGGTAGAGGGACTCCGATGTTCGGCGATTCTGATGGAGGAGGCAGCCGGCCGGCGCATCGCGCTTCGCAAGGGCCTAGTTCCGCTAGGCACCGCCGGCATGCTACTGCGAGCAAAAAAGGCGGGCTTTCTTCGCGAAGTCCGGCCCCTCTTGGATCGTCTGAATGATGATCTCGGATTCTTCATCGGTCAGACGCTTCACCGTCAGATTCTCGACCTAGCCGGCGACTAGAATGCAGTGCGGCCGCCACCGACTCGACGGCCTAAGGTGCAGGACTGCGCGACCAACAGGTACGGCAAATGTATTCTACGGGGAGGGCGGCGAGACTGTTCTTGCGATGCGAAAGCCTACGTGATGATTGCGCCATTCGGGCGTGTATTTGCCGCGAATCGCGGATCGGAGATAGGACGCACGGCCATATCCCCAGCAACCGCCTCGAACCACCCGACTCAAGCCCTCTGCCGGTCCCTGCGGATCGTTGAGTGGTGACATCGCGTAATAGGCCGGATCCCACCAGTCGGAACACCACTCGCGCACATTACCATGCATATCGTAAAGCCCCCAGGCGTTTGCCAACTTCTGACCAACTGGATGCGTTCTCCGAAGAGAATCGGGCGGGAACCATGCCT
>SKVE01000505.1 GCA_007129635.1 Planctomycetaceae bacterium | reverse complement strand
GGCTTGGGAGACCTACGGTCGGCGGTTTCGGCGGGGTCAGAGACCCGCGCCGAACGGAAGGCTTGGGAGACCTACGGTCGGCGGTTTCGGCGGGGTCAGAGACCCGCGCCGAACGGGGGCGGGGTCAGAGACCGGCGCCGAACGGGGAGACCGGCGCCGAACGGGGAGACCGGCGCCGAACAGTTTTGTTACCGCCTCTTAAAAAGGCCGCTCAGGAAGTGATTGTTGACCGCTGATGGAATCTGAACCAACATCCGCGCGAGGCGGATCGGGACTTCGAAGGAGAATGGTGATCATGACTGCGACGCACGTTCGTTTTCTGTTAAATGCACGTTTTTCTGTTTTCGTTTTTGGTCTGCTGGTCGTGAACGTTGCTGCTCGCCCCGCCCGAGCCGACACCGGTTCGGAACAGGAGCTGCTGCGGATTGCCGAGGTCGACTCGCGAGGAGGCCTGACGGTCTGGGTCGGAGACCGGGAAGCACCGTCGCAGTGGGCTCGGCAACTGGTCGACCTGCACGGTCGCGACGGGCGGTTGGTGCTCGGCTTGCACTCCGATACCCAGAAGGTTCAGCAGACGCGCGAGGAACTGGGGAAGCTCGGCCTGTACGGCCCGGTGTCGGTGGATCATCTACCCGGGGAATCGGCCGAGCTGCCGCTGATCGCCGAGTCGGTCAACCTGCTGGTCGTCGCAGTACCGGAACGCTACCCGGCGGGCGAGATCGATCGGGTTCTTGCTCCCTTGGGGACGGCCATGTTACGCGACGGCAGCGATTGGCGGACGGTTACCAAGGCCTGGCCGGATGAACTGGGCCAATGGACCCACTACTTGGGCGACGCCACGAACAACGCCGTAGCGCGTGACCAGCGGATCGCGCCACCGCAGCACCTGCAATTCCAAACTGGCCCGCGATGGAGCCGGCATCACGATCACATGTCGAGTGTCTCGGCGCTGGTTTCGGCCGAAGGGCGCATCTTCGGCATCTTCGACGAGGGCTTGTACGAGTCGCCGCAGCTTCCGCCCGCCTGGAACCTGGTGGCCCGCGACGCGTTTAACGGTGCGCTGTTGTGGAAGCGGCCCATCGAAGAATGGCACAGCACGCTCTGGCCCTTGAAGAGCGGCCCGGCCAGCCTGCCGCGGCGGCTGGTCGCCCATGGGGATGCGGTGTACGCCACCTTGGGCATCGAGGCGCCGGTCACGGCCATGGACGCCGCTTCGGGCCGGACGCTGCGCGAATACGCCGGCACCGACGGCGCCGAAGAGATCGTTCTACAAGGCGACGTGTTGATGGTCCTGGTCAGTCGGACGCGCGAGGATCTGGAAGCCGACTTGGAAGTGGACCCCGAGGAAGGCGCATCGCGCGATCACCGGACGACCTATTCGCCGAAAATGGGACGCATCTGGGCCGGCGTCCGATCACCGCGTTGGACCCACGCTGACCGGGCGCTCCTGGCTTTCGACGCGGCAAGCGGCCGGAGGCTTTGGAAGGTGGAAGGCATGGTCGTACCGCTTACCTTGGCCGCCGATTCCCGGAACGTGTACTACCACGATAACCAGAAGCTGGTCGCGCTGCGGCTTGCCGACGGAAAGCCTCAGTGGGAATCTCCGCCCGTTCCCGTATGGCAGGGATTGCACGGGCAGGGCCTGCAATCGTGGTTCGCGCCCTCGCTGGTCGTGTACGACGGCGTGGTCGTCGTGGCCGGCGGCGAGAAGATGCACATGTCGTACTTCGGGTGGGGTTCCAAAGATATTGGCGAGGACACGATGACGGCCTTCTCGGCCGAGACGGGCGAAAAACTGTGGACCGCCGACCATCCCTACAGTGGCTACAACTCGCCGCAGGATCTGCTGGTTGCCCGAGACCAGGTCTGGGCCGGCCGCACGGGCAAGGGCGAGGTCGGCGGTTTCTACGCCGGGCACAATCTGCACACCGGCCAGATGGAAAGCCACTTTCCGCCCACGCTCAAGACCTACTGGTTCCACCATCGCTGCTACCGCGCCAAAGCGACGGAAAACTACATCCTGTCCTCGCGGACGGGGATCGAGTTCATCGATCTCAGGACCGGCGAGTGGACCATTCATCACTGGGTTCGCGGCGCGTGCCTTTACGGCATCATGCCGGCCAACGGTTTGGTGTACGCCCCGCCGCACCCGTGCGCGTGCTATTCCGAGGCGCTGCTGAAGGGCCTGGTCGCCCTGGCTCCGCCAACCGCATCGCGTGCGCTGCCCGAGCCGCTGGCTCCCGAAGAACGTCTTCAGCCAGGGCCGGCATACAGCGAGCAGGTCATCGACGATTCGGACGCTGATGCCTGGCCGACCTATCGTGGCGACGCCGGACGCAGCGGAGCGGCTCGGTCGGCGGTGCCCCTGGATCTTCAGCCGCGCTGGAGCACGGCGCTGGGCGGCCGGCTGACGCAGCCCATCGTGGCCGGCAACCGGCTGTTCGTCGCCCAGACCGACCGCCACGCCATCCACGCGCTGGACGCCCGATCGGGCGAGCCGTTGTGGAGCTTTGTTGCCGGCGGGCGCATTGACTCGCCGCCGAGCTACGACCGCGGCCGCCTCTTGTTCGGGTCTGCCGACGGCCACGTGTATTGTCTGCGGGCGTCCGATGGCGAGTTGGTCTGGCGGTTCCAGGCCGCGCCGGCCGACCGGCGAATGGTGGTCGACGACCAAGTGGAATCGTGCTGGCCGGTCCACGGATCGGTGCTCGTGCAGGACGGAGTGGCTACGCTGGTGGCTGGCCGCTCGATGTACCTGGACGGCGGGCTCCGGCTGTGCCGCCTGGACGCCGCGACGGGGCGTCTGTTGAGCGAAACGGCTTTCGACGACCGAGATCCGGAGACCGGCGAAAACCTCCAGCGACATGTACGGGGTTTGAACATGGCCGTTGGCTTGCCTGACATCCTGTCCAGCGACGGCGAGCGTCTTTACATGCGTTCCCAGGTGATGGACTTGGAGGGCGACCGCCTGGTTGTCGGCACGGCCAACAGCGGGTATCCCCACCTGTTCGCCCCCTACGGCTTTACGGACGATTCGTGGTTCCACCGTACCTACTGGGTCTACGGCGAAGGTTTTCGAGGCGGGATCGGCGGCTTTGGCGACGGAAGAAGGGTTCCGGCCGGACGTATTCTCGCCCATAACGATTCCGTCGTCTTCGGCTACGGGCGCAAGCAGGAGTACTTCCGTTGGACATCGGTGCTGGAGAACCAGTTGTTCGCGACCACACGTCCGGGCAACCAGCAGTTGAACGCAATTTCCTTCGAGAACACGCCCAGCTTGGATCCGACAAGCAAACCGCTGTCGATCGCCGCGTGGGTGAAGACCGACAGCAAGGACGGCACGATCTTGGTGCGCGGCGCAAACCTGAACGGCTTCGCCCTGATCCTGGCAGAAGGGACGCCGCGCATGCTGCTGCGTACCAAGGGAACCACGCACGTCGCCAGTGCGGCCAAGCCGATCGGCGACCGGTGGACCCACGTGGCCGGCGTGCTGGGCGAAGACGGACGCATGTCGGTCTATGTCGATGGCCAGATGGCTGGCACCACCGACGGCGTTCCTTTGCTGGGCGGCAACCCTCACCTGCCGATGTGGGTGGGGCATGACCCGGTGAATCAACTGCTACCCCAGCCGTTGACGCCCTTCCAAGGCGATCTGGACGAAGTGATGCTGTTTCACCGGGCCCTCTCGGCCGACGAAGTTGCGGCGCTGGCCGATCCCACCGCAACCCTGGACGCATCGGGCCGCGTGGACCAGGTCCTCCATCTCGCATTCTCCCAAGGGACACTCCGCGACCAGTCGCCCGCGAACAATCATGGCGACGGCGCGGGAGTGCGGTTCCGGACCGTCGAGGGTCCGGTGGGCGACGCGCTGCGGTTCCAGCAACCGGACACCGCAGTGTTGGCTCGACGGCGAGAAGCTCAGGGGCAGGTCGAGCATCTCTGGCGGCGCGAGGTGCCCTTGATGGTCCGCGCCATGGCCGTCGCCGACCAAACGCTGCTGATCGCCGGACCGCCGGATCTGATCGACGAGGTGACCGCATTCCAGACATTCGCACATCCGGCCACCCAATTGCAGCTTGCCGAGCAGGACCGCGCGGTACGAGGCAAGAGCGGGGCTTTGTTCCTGGCCATCAGCACCGCGACCGGCGAAACCTTGGCGGAATACCCGCTGGACTCGCCCCCCGTGTTCGACGGGCTGGTCGTGGCCGCCGGCCAAGCCTTCGTCGCCACCATGGACGGCCGCGTATGGGCTTTCGCAAGCGAATAGGCCATTCACGGCCGTTTTCTCCCGGCGGTAGCACGTCTGCAGGACAAGACCGTTGGCGTCACTCGCGGTCGCGTTTGTTGGATGTCCAGCGAATTCGGATGCCGCTGGGCAGTTTCGGACCAGCAGCAGCGGTGGTCTGCATGGGCTGGGCCTCGATGCGACCGATGCGCCGGCGGAGGCAGGTTCTGGTTAGCAACTGGCGCAAATCGGCCAGGGAGAGACGGGAGGTGTGGCAGGTCAGCAGAACCCAGCCTGCTTCGGGGCTGAGCAGTTCGCCACAGGCATCCAGCAACGGTTCGAGATGCCGATCGATCTTCCAGGCTTGGTTTTTGGGACCATGACCGTAGCTGGGCGGGTCCAGGATCAGACCATCATACTGGACGCCGCGACGCAACTGGCGCTGGACGAAGACCATGGCGTCTTCGTGAATCCAGCGGATCGGGGCATCGCTCAAACCGGACAAGGCCCCATTCTGTCGCGCCCAGGCGACCACGTTCTTGGCCGAATCGACGTGCGTCACTTGAGCGCCAGCCGCAGCGGCGGCCAGCGTCGCACCGCCCGTGTACGCGAACAAATTCAAAATCGGCCGCCCAGGCGATTCGTCGCCCAAACGAGCGGCGATCCAGTCCCAATTCTCTGCCTGCTCGGGAAACAGCCCGAGATGCCCAAACGGGGTCGGCCGCAACTGGAAAACCAGCCCCTCATGACCCATCGTCCAAGT
>SKVE01000664.1 GCA_007129635.1 Planctomycetaceae bacterium | reverse complement strand
CAAAGAGAAAACCGAGGCAATCTCATGCTCTTAAGTCATCACCACAAGTTTATTCTGATCAGACCGTTGAAGACCGCCAGTTCGTCGATTGAGTTTGCGTTGTCACGCCTGCTTGAACCGGGAGACTTCGCGACCAGGCCTCCCCGGCAAAAGAATGCGCAGCACGTTATCAAACCGGGCGTTCGTGTAGGCTCGTCTTGGTTTTGGCCTCATTCAAAGTTCTACCGTCCCGTACGGATTCGGAATCACAGTTGCCTGGAACATGTCTATGCCGTGTTTCCCGAGGAAGTACAGAGCTATCAGGTGGTCTCGATGACGCGAAATCCGTGGGATCGGGCCGTTTCGAGATTCTTCTACCACAAACGGCGGACGAGGATGCGCGAACGTGATTTCGCCACTCAAAAGGCGGCCTTCATCCGCTTCACTCATCGCTTCGGCCCCCTCACTTGGTTGGATAGGTATTGGAGATTGAAACGCGAGCGGTCGCTTGACAACTCCCGGAGACTGTATTTCATCGATGGGGCTTGCCGTGCCGATTACGTGATTCGCGTTGAGTGCATTGAACGTGATTTAAACGGTCTGCAGGATTTTCTTGGATTGGCCAAAAAACCGACAGTCGAGGGCATTCGGCTGAAGACAACGACCCGTCCAGCCAGCCAGTCGCACCAATGGATGGATTTCTACGATGACGCGACCCGGGATCTGGTTGCGGAATGCTGCCGATGGGAGATCGAGCAATTCGGTTACGATTTCGAGGGGAAAGCCGAACTGAAGGGGCCGTTCATTACCAACCCCGAAGCCTGCCGCAACGCCGCTTGATGTTTGGCCTTGACGGTGCGTGCAAATCGTCTGGATAACCTCGACTCAGCAGCCATCTGGATGGCACGTTTCCCTTGTGCTATCATCCGAGCGTGATGACGAAGTATTGGAAGCTCGGGATGTGGTAGCATGACTCCCCTTTATCGCGGTTGGTCCGAACGATTGCGCCCCGCCTGGATGGCTTGCTGGCCGCTGGCCACCAATGGCGTGCGTCTGATTGTGCGCCGAAAGCTGTTCTGGGTGCTGCTGGGGTTGGCCGCGTTGAATTTCTTGTTCGCGTTTGCGACGATCTATTTGAAAGCTCAGGTCAGCGCCGAAAACCCATCGATCAGCCAATTCGTCGATGCGTTGCTCAGTAATTCCGGCGGCCAGGCCGATTTTTTTCGCGATTTCATGTTCGCTCAAGGCACGGTGACCATGCTGTTGCTGGCCTTTGCGGGCGAACTGCTGGTCGGGGGCGACTACCGGCATGGCGGGTTGACGTTCTACCTGTCTCGCCGGATCGCGCGTCGCCATTACGTCATGGGCAAGCTGCTGTCGATCTCGCTGGTCGTATCGCTGACGACCACGATCCCGGCCTTGATCCTGTTCGCCGAATTCGGCCTGTTGACCGATTCGACCGAGTATTTCCAGGAAAACTGGCGAATCGCGATCGGCATCCTGGGCTACGGGGTGTTGATGGCGTTGGTGTTAAGCCTGCTGCTGCTGGCCCTGGCTTCGTGGTTTCCTCGGACCGTGCCGCTGGTGATGTGTTGGGCGTGTGTGTTCGTGCTGCTCCCGGCGCTGGGGGCCTTGTTGCGGGAGATCTTCGACGACCGGCGTTGGATGCTGTTGATGCTCTGGCGGAACATCCGGCTGATCGGTAGCTGGTTTTTTGGGGAGATCCGACCCGAACGCGACGCAGCACTGCTGCCGTGGGCGATCGTCGTTGTAACCGGGGTGTGTGTCGTCTGCCTGCTGGCAGTCTTGCCTCGAGTGCGAGCGGTCAGGGTGATCACATGAGCCGCCACGCGACCACCGATCCACTTCCTGCCATCGCCGAATTGGCCGGAGTGTCAAAATTCTACGGGCCCGTCATGGCCTTGAACGATGTCACGCTGCGTCTGCAACCGGGCATCACCGGGTTGGTCGGACCCAATGGTGCTGGCAAGAGCACGCTGATCCGCTTGCTGACCGGGCAGTTGCGTCCGGGATTGGGACGGGTTCGCGTCTGCGGACGCGATGCTTGGCGAGCTACGGCGAAAGCGCATATCGGCTATTGTGCGGATGCCGATGCTTTCTACGAGGAAATGTCGGGGCGGCAGTTTGTACGCCTGATGGCCCGATTTCACGGGCTGTTCGGTGCGGCAGCCCGGCAGCGTTGCGAAGCCGTCTTGGAAGAAGTTGGTATGGCCGATCGAGCCGATCGACCGCTGGCCGGGTACTCCAAGGGCATGCGGCAACGCATCAAGCTGGCTCAGGCCCTGCTCCACGATCCGGACTTGCTGGTCCTGGACGAACCGCTGAACGGAGTCGATCCGCTGGGGCGGATCGATCTGTTGAAGCAGCTTACGCAGATCGCCAACCGGGGTAAGGCGGTGCTGGTCTCCAGTCACATCCTGGACGAGATGGATCGTTTGGCCCAACGCGTGCTGTTTCTTTGCCGAGGCCGGTTGATCGCGTCGGGGACGTTGGCCCAGGTGCGTGACATGCTGGATGATCACCCGTTGAAGGTGTGCGTGGCCTGCAACTCGGCGCGCGCCCTAGCGGCACGCCTGGCCTTGCACGATACGGTCCATGGAATCCAGATGCAGGGCAGCGACCGTCTGATCCTCCAGGTCCGGCCGCCTAAAGAATTCTTTCCCATGTTTGCCGAACTGGCCTGCCAGGAAGCATTCGAGATCCAGCGTCTGGAGATCCTGGACGCGTCGACCGAAGCCGTGTTCGATTACCTGATGCAGGCCAGCCAACCAGGTGCCGAATCGAGGCGAGTGTCTGCGGCCGGCTCGGTGGTTGATCGACAAGGAACCCCTGCCCCATGACCACCGCGTTTGCCGTCATCCAGATGATGCTGACCGCCGTCCGGCGGATGATCTGGTCTCGTCAGACCATGGTCAGTCTGCTGCTGCTGACGTTGGTCAGTCTGGGGTGCATTGCCTGGTCGTTGCGGGGCGAGCGGGACCCTGCCGATTTCTTGCGGCAGATTCTGCTGCCGATGTATGTGGCATTCCTGTTGCCGATGTCTTGTTTAGGCTTCGCGACGGTCGGGATCGCCGGGGATCGCGAGGAAGGAACACTGGTCTACTTGCTGTCGACGCCCTTGCCACGACCGTTGATCTATACCGCCAAATTTGCCGCCGCTTTGCTACTGGCGCTGGCCTGGAGCCTTGGCGGGCTCTGGGTGCTGGGGGCCGCCGCCGGGCCGGCGGGTCGCGAAGCGGTCGCGATCGCCTGGCCCGCAGCCCTGCTGGCCACGCTGGCCTACGTCGGTCTGTTCCAGTGGTTCGGGGCCTTGTTTCGTCGAGCCACCATCATGGCGTTGGCTTATGCCTTGTTCCTGGAGGTCTTCCTGGGCAACATGCCAGGCATCATCAAACGGGTGGCGATCACGTTTTACACGCAATGCATTTTGTTCGAGGCGGCGGCACCGTTGGGAGTTTCTCCGTCCGGACCACACAGCGAGACCATCTTTCAGCCCATCTCGGGCTCGACCGCCCAGATGATCCTGATCCTGCTGTCCGCCGGTTTTTTTGTGCTGGGCGCGGCGGTCTTCAGCCGCCGAGAATACCCATAAGCACCCGGCCAGGTATTTCTTGGTTGAATCGGCGCGCGGGACCAAGCTGGTCGGATTTCGCATGCCGAGACATTGGACTCGGACGTGCTGCCCGAACCGCTGAAGGAACCGGCGTACCAGCACGCCGCCAAGGAACTAGAGATATTGACCCTTCTAAAAACCATTTGGGGTTGGGGTTCGTCTAAGCAACATGTGCGGCCGATGATCCTGGATCGGGATCATGGATTCAGCGGGATTGCAGGGCGGTTGGCCGTTCTGCGACAATGGGACCGCCGGCCAAAACGTGGTTGGTTACTTTCGAATCTGTTGTGGAGTCTCCTCAGCATGCGTACCCTCACGCTTCTTACGGTGTTTGTTATGACCTCAGCCAGCTTTGCCGGGCCTCGAGATGATCTCTGGAAACAAGTCGACCAGGCGATGCAAAAGGGCTTGCCGCAGACGGCGATCGAGCGGCTGGAACCGATCATCGCCGGAGCGATCCAGGACAAGAGCTACGCCGAGGCGATCAAGGCGATCGGACGGAAAATCGCCTTGGAAGGCACGATCCAGGGCAACCTGCCAGAAGAGAAAATCGTCCGACTGCAGGAGGAAATCGCCAAAGCTCCGGCAGAAATGGTCCCGATGATGCAGGCAGTACTGGCTCATTGGTACTGGCATTATTTCCAGCAAAATCGCTGGCGGTTCATGCAACGCACGGCGACGGACCAGTCGCCCAGCGACGATTTTACGACCTGGGATCTGCCGAGGATCTTTGCAGAAATCGACAAGCACTTCACGCAGGTATTGGCAGCCGCCGAACGATTGAAGGCGATCCCGATCGCGGACTACGACGAACTGCTGGACAAAGGGAATGTTCCGGACACCTACCGTCCGACGCTGTTTGATTTCGTGGCTCATGAAGCGTTGACGTTCTACAATGCGGGGGAACAGGCCGCCGCACGGCCTCAAGACGCTTTCGATTTGATGGCGGACAGCCCGATTTTTTCGGATGCCAACGACTTTTGCGGCTGGCAGATCACGACGACCGACGAGACGTCGCCGCTGGTCAAAGCGATCCGACTGTACCAGGAACTGCTGCGATTTCACCGCGAGGACAAGGATCCTACCGCTCTGATCGATGCGGACCTGAACCGCTTGGAATTCGGTTACAATCAGGCGTTTGGCGAGGAGAAGAGTTCACGGTATCAAGCGGCGTTGAAGCGGTTTACGGATCGGTGGGGCGACCACGAAATCGCCGCTCGAGCTTTGCACAACTGGGCGACGGTCCTGCATGACGAAGGCGACTGGGTCCAGGCTCATCAACTGGCTGTCCGAGGCCGCAATGCGTTCCCGGACAGCATCGGCGGGCGACGCTGTTTTAATCTAGTCGAGCAGATCGAGGCCAAGTCGTCTGCGGT
>SKVE01000003.1 GCA_007129635.1 Planctomycetaceae bacterium | reverse complement strand
TGAACGCCCATGTGTTCCATACCCCCGAGGAGCGTCGCCACTGGAACGTCGGCGGCACGTGGGAAGCGCCCTGGGATCTGGCCGACGCCTTCCATGTCTACGGCTTGGAATGGGACCGCGAGGAACTGAAATATTACGTCGACGGGGTTCTCGTCCGACGGATGCGCAACACCCACTGGCACCAGCCGCTGACGCTGAATCTGGACAGCGAGACCATGCCCAACTGGTTCGGTCTGCCCCGCGACGAGGATCTACCGTCGACGTTCCGCATCCGCTACGTGCGTGCCTGGAAACACGCGGATCAATAACGATCGTCCGCCATGCAGGCCAACCATCGACGGACCGCCATGGCCATCGAGGTCGTCAGTCCGACGGACGAGTTTTCCGACGTCGTAGCCAAGGTGCGCGAGTATTTCCAATACGGGGTGCGGCGGATCTGGGTGATTCTTCCAGAAGAGCGACAAGCATACGTTTACGATTCGCCCACCCAAGTCCACATCCCGGACCGTGGCGACACCTTCGCGGGAGGAGACATTCTGCCCGGCTTCACCTTGCCCCTGGCGGCGCTGGCGAGGCACGAAACGGGGATCGCATCCCGAAGGGATGCCAGCGCGAAGGAGCTGCGATCCCTCCAGGATCGGGGGGACGCGGGGGGGAGGGGGTTCGGTGGTGTCGCGGCGATCCGGTGGTGTCGCTCCGCTCAACCACCGGCTAATGGCTGGGATCCCTTTGGGATCGGGGGGCTGATGGCGGGGGATCCCTTTGGGGGCGTGGTGCGACAGGGGTTATAGCAGGTTGACGGGGTCGACGTCGATGATCCATTGGATGTCGGGCGGGGGTTTCAGTTCGGCGGTGACGGTGCGCAGGATGGCGTGCATGGCGTCCTGGTCTTGACCTTGCAGCAGGGCGTGGAAGCGGTACTTGGTCTGCAGTTTGGCGATCGGGGCCGGGGCCGGTCCGACGATGCGGATGTCGGCGCCGGCGGCATCTCGAGCGGATGCTAACCGACCGGTGACGTCGTCGGCAAAGGCCTCGGTATCGGCTTCCACCGGGCCGCGGAGGATGATCCGCATCATCGTGGCGGTCGGCGGGTATTGGAACTGCTGGCGAATCAACAGTTCTTGGCTCGCGAACGTTTCGTAGTCATGACGGATGGCGGCCTGCAGCGCCGGGTGTTCGGGACTGAATGTCTGCACCAAGACGTGGCCACCGCGGTCGCCGCGGCCGGTTCGACCGGCGACCTGGGTCACCAGTTGGAATGTTCGCTCGGCGGCGCGAAAATCGGGGAAGTGAAGGGCCGTGTCGGCGTTGATGACGCCGACCAGGGTGACGTTGGGGAAATCCAATCCTTTGGCGATCATCTGCGTGCCGAACAGGATCTGGACTTCGCCAGCTCGGAACGCGGCGAGCGCCTGTTCGTGGCTGCCGGGCCGTTGCATGGTGTCCGAATCCATTCGCAACGCCGTGATCCCGGGAAAGCGTTGCTTCAATTCCTGTTCCAAGCGCTGCGTGCCCAGTCCGGCGAAGCGGATCCCGGTGAAGCGGCATTCGGGACAGATGTCGGGCGTGACGATAGAAAAATCGCAGTAGTGACACACCGCGCGGTTGTCGGCTCGGTGATGGGTCAGCGCGATGTCGCAGTCACGGCAGCGGATCACGTGGCCGCAGGACGGGCATTGGATGCTGGTCGAATAGCCTCGCCGGTTCAGCAACAGGATCACCTGCCCACCGTCACGCAGGGCCAGGTCCATCGCTCGGTGCAACGGGCGGCTGATGGCTCCGCGACTATGGCGGCTCTGGTGCTCCAGTCGCAGATCGATGGTCGTCACGTCGGGCAACGGTCGGTCCAGCACGCGGGCGGGCAGTTGCAGCAGCCGAAAGCTTCCCTGTTGTGCCCGATACCAGCTCTCCAAGGACGGCGTGGCCGAGCCCAGGACCAGCGGGATGCCTTCGGCGTCAGCGCGTTGGAGCGCGACGTCGCGAGCATGGTAACGAGGCACCTGATCCTGTTTGAACGAAGAGTCGTGTTCCTCGTCCAGCACGATCATGCCCAACTGGGGTGTGGGCGCGAACACCGCGCTGCGCGCCCCGACCACCACCTGGATCTCGCCCCGGGCGATGCGTTGCCAGTGCCAATGACGCTCGGCGTCGCTCAGATGGCTGTGCAGCACGGCCACACGTTCGAAACGCGACCGAAACCGTTGTCGCGTCTGCGGGGTCAGGCTGATCTCCGGGACCAACACGATCGCCTGGCGACCGAACTGGATCAGTTCCTCGATGGCGCGGATGTAGACCTCGGTCTTGCCGCTGCCGGTCACTCCGTACAGCAGCAGGGTTTCGTGGTGGCCGGCGTTCAGGACTTGCAGGATCGCGTCCAGCGCCTGTTGCTGGTCGCGGTTCAGCGGCCGATGCGAATCGGGATCCTCGATCGATTCCGTGATCTGCCCGGTGGCCACTCGCCGCATTTCCACCTGGATCAATCCCTTGGCCTGCAACTGCTTGATAGGCGACTGGGTACAGCGGGCAGCGCTGGCCAGTTGTTGTGCGGTGATCGGTTCGGGCGCGGCGGCCAACAGGCGCAGCGCCAGCATCTGTTTCTCGGGCAGATCCAATTGTGTCAGCCGTGCCGCGACGCGTGTCGGGACGCTCAGATAAGCCGTTGCGCGCGTCCCTGCTGCGGTCCGCACGCCCGCCGGCACCACCGCTTCCAGTGCCGCACCCCGCGGGCACAGATAGTACCCCGCAATCCACTCGGTCAAGCGCAGCATCGACGGTGCGAGCAACGGCTGGTCATCCAGGACGGCAGCGACCTCTTTCAGCCGCCTGGTGGCGACGTTTCCGTACTGGACATCCACGCACCAAGCGACCACTCGCCGGTTCCCCCGTCCCAGCGGCACTCGCACCCGCTTGCCAGCGGCGATCGACGTGGCCAGCGACGCGGGCACCTGATAATCGAACTGGCCGTGCGGCGGTTCCGGAAAAACGACGGTCGCGATCAGCCGTTGCTCGGCGTCGTCCATGTCCCAAGGATCCGGGTCGGGCTGGAAGAGGTCGCGTTGTCGTTTGCTCATCGGTGCTTGATCGCCTTACGGGAAACAGGCTATCATACCAGACCCGTTTCGTCTTGTCCGTCTCTGGTCTTTGGCCGGATATGGCAACGGACGATGGTTGTTCGGGGTTTCCCAGTCTCAGAGGTTTGATAACTTGAAGAAAATCGGCATCTTAGGAGGCAGTTTCGATCCTGTGCATTGGGGGCACCTGCTGCTAGCGGAAACGTGCCGCGAACAATGCGGTCTGGACGCGATCTGGTTCTTGCCAGCATCCACGCCTCCTCACAAACTGCGTCAGCAATTGAGTTCGGCCGCGCATCGTGTGGCCATGTTGCAGTTGGCGATCGCCGGTCATACGGCCTTGCGCGTGTCGACCGTGGAGATCGATCGAGGCGGAGTCAGTTACACGGTGCAGACGCTGGCCGAGTTGAACGAGAGGTACCCGCAGGATGAATTCTTCTTCTTGATGGGCGCCGATTCTTTGCAGGATCTTCCCACCTGGTACCAGCCGCAGGAGATCTGCCGCCTAGCGATCCCCGTTGTCGTGCGGCGAGCCGGTGCGTCGGAGCCCGATCTGGACGTATTGCGGGCGGTGACGACCCCCGAGCGATTGGCGTCGATCCGGGCACACCAGGCTCAGATGCCCTTGATCGAGCTGAGCAGCACGGCCATCCGTCAGGCGGTCGCTGCGGGGCGTAGCATCCGCTACCAGACCCCTCGGGCCGTCGAGAAGTACATCCAGGCGCAGGGCCTGTATCGAACTGCGGAATCCGCTTGAGGCTCGCGGCGATGGATCTCTGCCACCAAAGAGGATCGGAACCGTGACCTGGCCAGCGTCTGAGGCTTACGCTTTTCGAGCTCGATGGGTCCTGCCCGTCCAGTCGCCGCCGATCCGTGACGGCATCGTGGCGATCGCCGATTCCGAGATCGTCTACGTGGGCGATGATCGGGGCGATTATCGGCGGACCGATCTGGGCGATGTGGCCATCCTGCCCGGTTTGGTCAACGCGCATACGCACCTGGAATTTAGCGACTTGGACGCTCCGCTGGGCCAGCCCGGGATGCCGTTCACCCAATGGATCGCCACCGTGGTCCGGCATCGTCGCCAGCAGGGTGCGGAAGATCCGCAGCGCGCGGTGGCGGCCATCCGGCGGGGGATCGTTGAAAGTCTTCGGCTGGGAGTCACGACGTTGGGCGAGATCGCGACCAGCCCGTGGCCTTGGGATCTAGTTTCCGACCAGCCGATGGGCGGCGTCGTCTTTCGGGAACTGCTGGGCTTGTCGTCCGAGCGGATTGCGAGCCAGGGCGGTTTGGCCAGCGCTCATCTGCAACCCGAGGGATGGGGCGACGCATGGCGGGCTGGGTTGAGTCCACACGCGCCTTATTCGGTGCACCCTGAACTGCTGAGCCGGGTGGTCGATTTGGCAAGGCACGCCGATGTTCCCTTGGCCATGCATCTGGCCGAAACCCGCGAGGAACTGCAATTGCTGGCATCGCATGACGGACCGTTCGTACCGCTGCTCCAGCAGTTGGGTGTTTGGGACCCGGACGCGTTGCCGATCGGTCGGCGGCCGATGGATTATCTCAGGATCCTGGCCCAGGCCCCACGCGCCTTGGTGATCCATGGCAACTACTTGGCCGACGACGAGACCGACTATCTAAGCGATCACGCGGATCGCATGTCAGTCGTCTACTGTCCCAGGACGCATCGTTACTTCCAGCACGAAGCGTACCCTTTGACTCGAATGATTTCGGCCGGGGTTCACATCGCGTTGGGTACGGATTCCCGCAGTTCGTCGCCGGACCTGAGTCTGCTGGCCGAGATGCGTCTGGTCGCGGCGGATCACTCGAAGCTTGCCCCCGAACAGATCCTGCGGGTGGCGACTATCGAGGGCGCCGTAGCGCTGGGCTGCGGCGCGAACACCGTGACATTTGTCGCTGGTGGCCCAGCCGATCTGTTC
>SKVE01000708.1 GCA_007129635.1 Planctomycetaceae bacterium | reverse complement strand
TTGGCCGTGAAGGACCGCAGCCGTGGCGCGGCTTTCGACGATCTGAATAACAACGGCCGAGTGGATGTGGTGGTGTTGAACGCCAACAGCCGGCCGACGGTGCTCCGCAACGAATCGCAGGCAGGCCCGCACTGGCTGCAGATCCATCTGCGAGGGGTGACCAGTAATCGCGACGGCGTAGGGGCTCGTGTGCGAGTGGTCGCCGGCGATCTGTCGCAGGTACGTGAAGTGCATAGTGGTCGAGGTTATCAGAGTCATTACGGGACGCGATTGCACTTCGGTCTCGGCCAACAAGACCAGGTCGAACGCGTCGAAGTACGGTGGCCAGGCGGGGGCAGCGAGGTCTTCATGGATGTGCCGGTCGATCGGCGAGTGGTCTTGATCCAGGGTACCGGGGCCGTCAAATGAACTCAGCGAGTCGGGTTACCGTCGTTCCACCCAGGCTGCCCAGCGAGAGGCAGAGCGTTTGCGAGTGGAGGCGAGTGATGGTTCGTAAAGTGAAAAGCATCCTGAGCGGGAACACTCGTTGGAGACTGGTCGTGCTGCTGGTTGTCGGTACATGCTCGATGGGTATCGACCATCCGACCACAACGGCTACGGACGAACCGCCGCCGGCCGAGATCCGGCTGACCGATATCACCGATCGTTCGGGAATCAGTTTCCGGCATACCGACGGTGGCAGCGGGCAATACTACATCATGGAAAGCGTCGTTGCGGGTTTGGCACTGTTCGATTATGACAACGATGGGCTGATCGATATCTACTTCCTAAACGGCGCCCCATTGCCGGGCACCGTCGTCGATTCCCCGCCTCGCAACGCACTGTACCGCAACAACGGGGACGGAACGTTCACGGACGTCACCCAGCGAGCCGGGGTGGGGGATCCTGGGTATGGACTGGGCGTGACCGTCGCCGACTACAACAATAATGGTTATCAGGACCTATACCTGAACAATTTCGGCCGCAATGTTTTGTACCGCAACAACGGAGATGGGACATTTACGGACGTGACCGACGAAGCCGGCGTGGGGTGCGGAGAACTCGTCGGCGCCGGTGCATCGTTTCTGGACATCGACAACAATGGCTTGCTGGACTTGTACGTGGCGAACTATGTGGATTTCACTTACGACCGGCACATCGAAAGGACGATCGGCAAACATCGCTTCCACCCGGGACCTCGTGATTATCCCCCGATGCCCGACAGTTTGTTCCGGAACAATGGCGACGGAACGTTTACCGACATCAGCCGTGCGTCCGGGATCGCAGCCGTGGCCGGAGCCGGAATGGGAATCATCTGTTTCGACTTCGATGACGATGGGTATACCGATGTGTTTGTGTGCAACGATCACGGAGCCAACTTCCTGTTTCACAACGACGGCAAGGGAGGCTTTCAGGAAGTCGGTCTGATCGCGGGGGTCGACTACGATTTCTATGGCAACGAGAACGGCAGTATGGGAGCCGATTGTGGCGATTACGAGAACAACGGACGCTTGGATCTGTTCGCGACCAATTACTCGTCGGAAATGCCCGTGCTGTACCGCAATCTGGGCGACGGCGTCTTCGAGGATACCACGCGACGCGCCCATGCCGGTGCCAGCGCCTTCCCGCATGTGACGTGGGGAACTGGCTTCGTCGATTTTGCCAACCGAGGGCTCCGCGACCTGTTTATCGCCTGTGGCCATTTCATGGACAAGATCGAGTTCATCGATGATCGGACCACCGTCGATGTTCCCAATATCCTGCTGCAGAACCTCGGAAACGGTAGATTCCTGGACGTTTCCGATCGGTGCGGCGATGGCTTGGCCGTCGTCGCCAGCACACGCGGCGCCGCGTTCGACGACCTGGACAATGACGGCCGAATCGATGGGGTGCTGCTCAATACCAACGGGCCGCCCACCGTGCTGCGAAACGATTCCCCGGTGGACCACCACTGGCTGCAGATCCGGCTGCGCGGTACGACCAGCAACCGGGACGGAGTGGGATCCCGGGTACGGGTGGTCGCGGGCGATTTGACGCAAGTGGCCGAAGTGCACAGTGGGCGAGGTTACCAGAGCCACTACGGCACTCGTCTGCACTTCGGCTTGGGACATCGACCCCACGTGGATCGGATCGAAGTCCGCTGGTTGGGTGGAACCACCGAGGTGTTTTCCGGCGGACCGGCAGATCAGCATGTTGTGTTGACAGAAGGCAAGGGAGCGACGAAGAATGACTAAATCGAGGGCACGAACCTGGCGGCAGTATCATCTTGATCAAACGAGGCACGGCATGAAGTCTGTACAAATCGGTAGAAAAATTCTACGGCTCGCTGCTGCGTTGCTGCTGTTGACTTGGCTGGGTGGCTGCCGACCGGCTCCGCCGCAGCCCGATCCGTCGCCTGATCCGCCGGTGACGGTCGATTCGGTGATCCCGGAGGCACCGATACCAGGCCGGCAGACGCCCGAGGATACTGTGGTTTCTGAGGAACAGGTCCCGGTTCCACCGCCAGTGGATGCACCCGTTGAGCCGGCACCCGAGCCCCCGCCAAAGCCCGAACCCGTGGAACCGGAAAAACTCGACCGGCCACTGTACCCGTTGTCCGTAGCCGCGGCTGCCACCGGCGAATTGTACGTGGCCGATCACCATCTGCCGGGGATCTGGCAGGTACAAGACGGCCGGATGCGTCTGTTTTTCCTGGGGCAAAAGAAGTTCCGCACGCCGTTGAACGCCATCCGCTGTGTGGCGATCGACGGGGAAGGACGAGTGCTGGCGGGGGATAGCGCGACCGGGGATGTCTACCGCTTCGATGACCAGGGGCAACCCGAGTCCCTGACCGGCCGCGACAGTCCGCTGGGGCCGATCACCATGCCGTATAGCATCGCCGTCGATGCCAGCGGCGATCTCTTGGTCACCGATCAGGGCGAAGGCGATCAACGGATTGCCAGGATTCCTGCCGAGGGCGGAAAGGTGGAATTGGTTGCCGAGGTATTCACGCCGCGAGGCCTGGATGTGGACAGCGAACAAAACGTATGGGTGATCTCCCAGCGGCGTCTGCTGCGTCTGTTGCCGGACGGCACGCACGAAACGGTCGTGGACAACGGCGTGTTCGAGTTCCCGCATGCGGTCGTCGTGCGGGACGACGGGGTAGCGTTTGTCAGCGACGGGTACGCTCGGACGATTTGGAAGATCGATCCAGGACAGGCCCCGCAAGCCTGGGTCCGGGGCGATCCGCTGAAGAATCCCGTGGGGATGACCCTCTGGCAAGACCAGTTGGTCGTCGCCGATCCCCATGCCCGGGCACTGTTCGCGATCGATTGGGAAGGGAACGTGTCACCGATCGAATTGCAACCAGCGGCACCTTGAAGAGCGAGTTTTGGGTGATGAAACGCAGGGATGGCGAGAATACGCACCCGGCCAGGTATTTCTTGGTGGAATCGGGCGGAAGGCGTCGGAAGTCGTTTTCGGGTCATCGGCTTCCCATGCGGTAGATCGTTGGCCGAAAAGGACTCCCGACCCCATTGCGTCCCCCATGCAAGGCTACCTGGATTGACAAGAAACTCCTGGCCGGGTGCTTACTCCGCAATAGGACGGATTGCCGACCCGTCCTGCTTTTTATGCGACTTCGGGATACACTCTATGGGTGCCTGGGCGAATAGGCGACACTGTTTGAATGCTTTCTATCATGAGTCAACGATCGTCGGACAAACCGGATAAAACGGACGGCAACGCGGAAGACGTGTTGGATGCATCGTCTGCAGACGCAGCGGGTGGCGGGCGGGGTCCGTGGGTGCCTCTGGTGCTGATGCCTTTGCTGATGGTCACGGCATTCGTGTTGGTGATTGTGCTGTTTGGCTGGTTGGGGGTGGCGGGCGATGACCCGGGGGAACTGGTCGCGCGGCTGCAGCGGGCCGATCGGACCGGTTTTCGAGATGCGGTGACGCTGGTCCAGATGCTGCGTGAACCGGCGGGCGAGCATCTGCGGCGGGACGAGCGGCTGGCTCGGGAATTGGCTCGTCTGCTTCAAGACGAATTGGCGGCCGGACGCATGGACGACGACCGGATCCAGTTGCGCAGTTTCCTGTGCCGAGCGTTGGGAGAATTCGAGCGGGACGAGGTTTTGAGCCCGCTACTGGAAGCGGCCCAAACCGAGCGCGACGTGCGCGAGATCGACGTCCGCCGTTCGGCCCTGGAAGCCATCGCCCAATTCGTTGCCGATCGTCCTCCCGCGTCTTCGGCCGTCGATGACCGGTTACTGCAGACCCTGCTGGCCGCGTCGCACCGACCGGCAGCGGACGAAGCGACCCAGGCGGCTCGTGATGCCCTGCGTGCGACCGCCGCGTTTGCCTTGGGCGTGCTGGACCATCCGGAGGCACACGATCGGTTGGTCGTCTTGTTGGACGATCTCAGTGTGGATGTCCGGTACAACGCGGCGGCGGGACTGGCCAGGTGGGGCCGAGCGGAAGCGGCGCCGGTATTGCTGGAAATGCTGGATGGGCAAGATGCGTCGCTAATGGACGTGCCCGCCAACCCGCGGCAGCGTCAGTGGCGTCGGCAGATTGTGACTCGCAGCGCATTGCGGTCCGTCGAACTGCTCTGGGCTGCGGAAGCAAGCCTGGACTGGGATCCGCTACGAGCCGCCGTCGAGCGTCTGGCTCGCGACCGGGACGACCTGAACATCCAGCACCAGGCGCGAAGTACCATGCAAGCATTGGAAGCAGCGAAGCCTGCGGGTTATGACGATTAGGCAGGATCTGCGCGCCAAAACCCGAAAAACGCGGGATTTGTCGGAATCCGCAGAGAGTTCGCGATCGATAGAACCTGTCCGTTCTTTTCGAAAAATTCCTGGATTTTGCAGAAAGCAGTGATCTCTGCTGGTTGCTCTCAGGGCCCCTTCATGCGAGAATTAAGGTTAGCATATGGCAAGTTTAGCGCATGCGTCGGACCCTCAGGGAGCCAAGCCTGTACGGTGTGTGTGAATCGATTGTGGAGCGTTGAAATGTACAACACGTTTTCGAGCTTAGCAACTTTTTGTCTTGGGA
>SKVE01000697.1 GCA_007129635.1 Planctomycetaceae bacterium | reverse complement strand
CTTTGGACTGGCTGAACTCCGCCAGCCAGTACGTGGTATGCTGTCGAGCCAACGTTTCGGCTTCCTCGGGCAACCCCGCGCGTATGGCCTGGAACAACTCCGTGTGCGCCCCGATCGTCAGGTCGCGAACGGTGGACGTCTGCACTCGTTGTTCTAGAGACTCGTGAAACCGCCGCATCACCAGCGAAAACTGCGACAACAGGTTCTCCCAAGCGCGCCTGAGTCGCTTGTTCCCTGCTGCGGCAAATATCAAACGGTGGAAATCCAGGTCGAGCCGGGTGACGTCATCCAGACGGCTGACCGCCTTCAAGGCATGAAGGTTTTTCTTGATCGCGTCGAGACCGGCCTCCGGTAGACGTTCGGCGGCAAGACGACTCGCGGCAGGTTCCAGAACCATGCGCATCAGTCCCAATTCCCGAACGTCTTCCAGGTCAAACTCGCAAACCCGTGCCGTCCCCCGCCGATCGAACTCGATCAACCCCTCTCGTTCCAGCAAGGTGAGTGCTTCGCGGATCGGGGCTCGACTGACGCCCAGCATCTCGCCGACTCGCGATTCAGGCAGCGTCTGACCGGGATCGACGATCCCGCAAACAATCTGCTCGCGAAGATGCTCGGTCGCTGCAGCGGTCACCGTGGTCCGAGCAAGTTCAATAGGATTTGGAGAATTGTGAACACGCATGTTAGGATCCTTGGTTCTGAGAATTCTGTGATGATACGCGGTCGACTGTATACCGTCAACCGGCGTGAAGAGGATTTCGCCGGCGTCCGAGAATTGGCAAGCAAAAATGGACAATAGTGGCGGTGCGGCTGCATGATAATTGGCTGGTTTCGGTCGGGATCTCACACAGAGCAGACCCGTAATACTCGGCCACCGTGGTGATCACCGTTTCCGTCCCCACGTTCGATAGCCGGCGCGCCGTCGGAACGTCCTACAACACCCAATCCAGCCGCTGGCCTCGGCGGGCATAACCGGGATAGCTCGACCAAGTCCAGTCCTGCGGATGCGTCACCAGGGACCGGCGTTCCCGTACGGGATTTCGATGAATGTACCGGCTGACCGTCCAGAGGAAGACGCGATCACCCCAGACAACGGGACGCGACCAGCCCCAGCCCGGCACGTCGGCCACCCACTTGACGTTGTTGGTGGTCGTCCAGGTGATCGGCAGCCCGTGGTGATCCGGCGCCACGCCGTCCGCGCTGGGCCCCTGGAAGCGAGGCCAATGGTCCTCGGCTGCGGTTGTCGACGACCAGCAAACGGCGGTCAGGAGCCAAGCGAGAACGAGCTTTCGCATCATGGGAATTCTCTCCGATGGTGAAACGGACAAAGTTGGTCGTTGTTCATGGTTTGGATTAGCCGGTCAGAATCTCGTCGCGACTTCCAGTCACCATCCGCATTGGACCTAACGCGGCCTTCGGCCGCCACCAAAGTAGGTTGGGTCTCCGACCCGACCCGGTCGGGACAGAGTCCCAACCTACGAAGATGCGCGCACGGTGCGTGCATCTGACGACCGAAGACTCTACTCGCAGAGATTCCCCGAACTCAAGCGTCGAAGGCGTCCAGTTGGTCGAGCAATCGATCGAGATCGTCGGATGGGACCTCGGGCTGGGCAGCGGGAATCTGCACCGGAGGTTCGATGATCGGTAACTCGCTGGGGGCGGAAACGGCGGGCTCGATCACATCCCGCAGACGCCGAATCTCGCGCAGGTACCAGTCGGTCGATCGCGTCACGTTCAATCGCAGGATCCCCAAACGGCGTCGAGCTTGTTTCGACGATGCGTTGCCCGTCGCGGGAGCCTGGTCTCGATGCTGAACGCTGCTCAGCAACCAATCCTGCCCCGAAATACCACGTTCTTCGAGCGCCCGCCGCGCACTTTCCGAATCCAGCCAGGTCAAAAGGATCCAGTCGCTCTTGATCCCCTGCAGACACACCAGGCCCGTCGAACCATCTCGCAGGTGCGTCAAGTCAGGGACGACGCTGATATCGACCCCCCGCTCGATCATCAGTTCGGCGACCAGATCTTCTTCCAACTGGCGAGCATCCGGACCGGCGACGGCGGCTTGGGAAAGGACGACGGGGATTCTGGCAGCCATCATTCACCTTGGATCTACGACTTGGAAGTCTCGAATTCCCCATGGTCTCATGTCAGCGGTTCAAACAGAGCGATGCTGGCCGTGAATCCGTGCTGGAAATTCTTGCCGCCGATCGGACCCAATTCGCCCGCAGCGAAAAAGCCAGCCAACGGGATCTCGCCCAACGCCTCGCGGATGGCCAACGCGTCATGATGCGGCTCGGGAAACAAGCGGGTTCCGCGTCCGTTGCAGGTGAACATCAACGCACCACTCGCCGGGCGCTGGCTTGCTGCCCGAGCGCTGGCCAGCAGTTGCCGCAGCTCGGCATCGGCCGTTTCCCAATCGCGGATGTGGAATTGGACGGTCTGGCCGGTGCGAAGATAGTCACCGATCGCCAGCGCGCCGCTTTCGGGATCGAAACCCAGCACGTTGCGGACCAAAAAATCGCCCTGTTCGAAGCGTTCGAAATACTCACTGACAACTCGGCCCAGATGCACGCCTTGGTTGACCAGTTCGCGTTCACGCGTCGGCAGTTCCGCGAACACGGCCTCTAATTGGCTGACCGCTGGCTTGCCTCCCAGTTGCAAGACGACATTCTGTTCCGCCTTGGTGATCACAAAGTGTCTGCCGATCGGCCGACATCCCTGGGAAACGACCGACCGAATGCGAACCGGGCCTGAGATCAGCACGGCCACCGCACCTTCGTCATGCGCCTGCGAACCTTGCAGCAAACGAGCCTCGCCGGGTTGGGAAGCGCCGCTGGCCATCCCCCCGATCACGCGAGCGTCCGGATGCTGATCGTTGATCTGCTGCAGCAGAAAATCGGCAGGAAAGCTGAACGGATCGCCCAGCAGCAGCAGGCAGGGTTCGTCGGGCCAACCTTCCAGCAACGAATCGGGCCAGCCGAAAAAGGAGGGCCCCTCGGGCGTATTGCGAAAGGTCAGATGGATCGGCTGCACGTCAACGTCGGGCAATTTGGCCAACCACAACGAAGCGGCCGTTTGCCCTTCGACTTCCCGAGCTCGCCCGACAAGCGATTCGCCCGTACACCCGATCAAGCGGTCCGTCTGCAACCGCTGGCAAGCATCCGCTGCGATCACGTCGGCCAGCGGAGCTGCGTCGGCAGACAGGAACAACATGGCCAGATCAGGCGGGCTGCCCAATTCGGCAAGCGCCTGCTGACAAACCTCGGCCACCGCCCGCTGCGGATCACCAGCGGTGGAAAGAGCGGAGGCGAAGCGAATATTCGCGGCGGAAGATGTCATCGTCGATCGGTCATCCAAATCAAGAAGAAGATTCAGCCAGCAGGTCGCTGTCGTGCCGTCGGCTGGCGGACACGCCCAAGTGCAGATTATTCACGAAAAAGCCGCGTGCGACAAGCAGTCCACGATGCCGGGCAGCCCGATCATGGATCACGGTAGCGACTGGTAACCGCAGTGCCGATCGTTTACGCTGAAGAAATTCAAGCGGGAGTGCCTGCAGGCGGACACGTTGTTTTTTCCTAATCAACTGGATGGACTCCGGTCATGAACGCAACTTCGAATCGTCGTGAATTCCTGGCGGCCGCTGGCGGCGTTGGGTGGGTGATCCTGAGCAACAGCGCATCGGCTCGCTCGTACCAGGCCAACGAGCGGCTGAATCTGGGATTGATCGGCTGTGGGGGCCGCGGCACCTGGTTTGTCGACACGCTGCCGCGGATGGAGAATGTCGTCGCGTTGTGCGACGTGGATACGGAAAAGATGGTCGCCGCACAGCGACGTTGGCATCAGGGAGCAGACCGGCTGGCCCATTCACCCCATGATTGGGAGCGGCGGGCTGCCGAGCGTTATCGCCAGTTGACCGAGCAACCGCCTGAGCAGTACCAGGACTTTCGTAAGATGCTGGACGCGTGGCAGGGACGTCTGGATGGCGTGGTGGTGTCCACACCCGATCACACGCACGCCGTAGCTTCCGCCGCCGCGATCCGCGCCGGAATGCACGTATTCTGCGAGAAGCCGCTGACACGCACCGTGCATGAATCCCGAGCGCTTCGCGAATTGGCTGGACAGTACCGCGTTGCCACCTGTATGGGCAACCAAGGTACGGCCGCCGGACCGTTTCGACGCGCGCTGGAACTGATCCGCAACGGGACGATCGGCGAGATCCGCGAGGTCCATATTTGGAATACGGGGCACGGCGCGGATCGTCAGCAGGTTCCCGCAGGCCAGCCGTCGCAGCCCGAGACGCTGGATTGGGATTTGTGGCTGGGCCCCGCAGCCGATCGGCCCTACCATCCGGACTGGTTGCGCCGCAATCAATGGCGAGATTTCGGAACCTGCCAGCTTGGCAATTGGGCTTCGCACACCGCGAACCTGGCCTTCATGGCGCTGAAGGTCCAGCAGCTCTGGTTAGATCCAGCAAGGGATGCGCAGCGTCCACTGCTCCGCATCTCGGCGGATTCCTCCGGCATCAACCATGAGTCCTTCCCTCGGTGGGAGCACGTCCAGTGGGAGATCCCGGCACGCGCCGAGTTTCCTCCGATCGTTTTCCAGTGGTACAAAGGCCCGGTGCCTGAAGCTCAGGAGAAGATCGAAGCCCTGATCACCGATCCCGGCATCCCGGGCGACCCGGAGGCTGTCGAGGGCTTGAAGTTCGCCGGTGCCGCGATCGTCGGTACGCAAGGCACGATCCACTCGACCGGCCACAATGCGACGTTCCGCCTGATCCCCGCAGCCGACTTCCAGGACATCGATCGCGGCCGACCGCAACAGGTCGATCCCTCCCGAGGTCACGAACAGGATTGGCTGTTGGCGTGCCGCGGAGGACCCTCGCCGTGGTCGGATTTCGATTACGCATCGGCATTGAACGAACTGCTGATGCTGGGCAACATCGCGACCCGGATCGACCAGACGCTACATTACGATCCGGTCGCGATGCGGATCACCAATTCGGCCGATGCCGATGCGTTGTTAAGCTG
>SKVE01000736.1 GCA_007129635.1 Planctomycetaceae bacterium | reverse complement strand
TCGCTGACTTGCGTCCCATTGCTCCACCAACGCCACGACGCGGTGGGCAACACGTGAACCAGCATCCCTTCCTGGCTCAAAACCCTGGCCATCTCGCAGCACAAGCCGTCCAGGTCGTGCACATGCTCCAGTACGCTCGAACTGTAAACCACGTCGAAGTGTCCGTCCGGAAACGGCAGGTGAACGCCATCGTAAGCGGTGACCGGAAAGACACGTTCCCAGGCATACCGAGGATCCTCGATGTCCGTCGCTTGTACTTCGTAGCCTCGATCGGCGAAACAACGGGCTTGCCAGCCTGCGCCGGCCCCGATCTCTAACACGCGACCAGTAGCCGGAAAGTAGGTCATGGCCCACGCGGCCTCGAACTCGCGAATCTGCCGAAGAAACTCCGTCGCCCACATGGTACCCTCTCAACGTGCAATCGCCCCTGTCTCGTCCAACCACGCCTGGAACATCAGCACGTCCCACAATAAGTACTGCCAGTTGTATCGCCCCGTCAGGTGTTCGCGCCATCTGGCTCGGATCGGTTCGGGATGCAGGAATCCTTCGCGCCGCAGACGATCGACGCTCAGCAGTTCCTCGGCCCAATCGCGCAGCGGCCCGCGCAACCAGGCATCGATCGGGACGCCAAAGCCCATTTTCGGACGTTCGGTCAAACGCCGCGGCACGTACCGGTCCAGAACCTGCCGCAAGACCCACTTCGGCTGCCCATCGCGAACCTTCACATCCTGCGGCAATCGCCAAGCCAACTCGACCACCCGCTGATCCAACAACGGAACACGGACCTCCAGGCCCACGGCCATGCTGGCACGATCGACCTTGACCAGGATGTCATCGGGCAGATAGGTCCGCGCGTCCAGATACATCATGGTTTCCACAAAGCGGTCAGAGATCGGTTCAGGGATGGCGATAGATTCCTGGGTCGATTCGGGCAGCCGATCGTCCGGCAGGACCAGAGCTTCCGCATCGCGCCAGTGCGTGTTGAAGCGGGTGTACAGATCCAGCGGATGCTGGAGCGAGGCGAATTCGGCCAACGTGCTGAGCTTGCGGCGGGGGATCGCCAGGGGCAAGCGATCGGCCACGCTTCGCGCCACGCAGGCCGCCGCGCTCCGAAAGCCGCGCGGCCAACGGCTGATGGCCCGCCATCGCCGCAGCATGACTTCGTAGCGGTCGTAGCCACCGAACAGCTCGTCCCCGCCGTCGCCCGACAGGCAGACACTGACGTGCTGACGTGCGATGCGAGCGACCAGCGCCGTGGGGATCTGCGACGAATCGGCGAACGGTTCATCGTACCATTGGGCCAAGTGCGGGATCACATCGCGTGCTTCGGCAGGGGTCACATAGCATTCGGTGTGCTCGGTGCCGAGATGCTCGGCCACAGCTCGCGCGTAGCTAGCCTCGTTGTGCGATTGCTCCGCGAAGCCGATCGTAAAGGTCCGGATCGGGCGGTCGCTTTCGGCTTGCATCAGTGCCACGACGGTGGACGAGTCGATCCCGCCGGACAACAAAGCTCCCAAGGGCACATCCGAGACCATTTGCGAACGGATCGCGTCGCGCAATTGCCGATCCAATGCCTGGACGGCCTCTTCCGGCGACCCTGGGAACGGGTCCGCAGCACCGTCGGACACCACTTCGCTTAAGCTCCACCAAGCCGATGGCGACACATCCTGCGTGGCATGTTCCGTCGATACCGATAGCAGGCAACCCGGCGCCAGTTTGAAGATGTTTCGATAAATCGAATGGGGCGCGGGGATGTACCCATGGCGCAGAAATAGCGTCAAGGCCTGCCGGTTGATCTCTCCGACAAACGAAGGATGCTCGCGGATCGCTTTCAGTTCTGACGCAAACAGAAAACACTCACGTCCCCAGCCGTAAAACAGCGGCTTGATGCCGACCGCGTCCCGCGCCAGCGTCAAGCAGCGTTCTCGCCGATCCCAGACGGCCAGTGCGAACATGCCATGGAAGTGTGGCAGCGCGTCGGAGATACCCCATCGGGCGATCGCTTCCAGCAGTACCTCCGTATCCGAATCGCCGCGAAAGCGGTGCCCCAACGATTCCAAAGTCTGCCGCAAGGCACGAAAGTTGTACAGTTCCCCGTTGTAGACCAGGACGTACCTGCCGCAAGCGGATTCCATGGGCTGGTGCCCGCGCGGCGACAAGTCCAAGATGGACAAGCGACGATGCCCCAGGGCCACGGCTCCGGAGGCGTCCATCCAGTAACCAACGTCGTCCGGACCTCGATGCGCCAAACTCGCCGTCATCCGCGCGAGGGTCGATCGCCGTTCTTGTTGATTCCGCTCGGCGAATTCGAGAAAACCCGTTATCCCGCACATCGTTGCTCTGCCCCACTGTTGCGCTGGTCACTCATTCCCGACGCGGGGATTGTCAATCCTAGCGACCTCATCGTATCATGCATCCCCCGGATTGCCAGGGGGAAAGCGACCGGACCGAATTCAGTGACGCGAAGCGTCCGAAAAGGCATGTGTCCATGTGCTCTAAGATCCGAGTTCTGTGTGCTTCCGGCTCGATGGGCGGAGGAGGCAGCGAGCGGCAGATGCTGAATCTGTTGACTCACCTCGATCGCTCACGATTCGAGCCGCTGTTGTATCTCGTGTACCGCATGGGCGAATTATTGCCCGAAGTCCCCTCGGATGTCCCCATCGTCGCCTTCTGGGATCACCATCGGCACCCACGCTGGAATTACCCCGGACGAATCCATGGGATGCAGGTCCGCCATCTTCATCACGTCTTGCGCCAGCAGCGAATCGATGTCGTTTACGACCGTGCACTGGTGACGACCCTGCTGACCGGGCCGGCCGCTCGTTACGCCAAGCTGCCGCGTTTGTCGACCATCGTCGCCGATCCTCGTTGGGACCTGGAAGAGGGCGGTGGACGATTCATCGCGTGGAAACGCAGGCTGCTGCGGCGGGCGTATCAGCAGGCATGGCGAGTGATCTCCGTCTCGGAGGATCTGCGACAGCGGGCGATCGCCTACTACCAGCTTGACCCACAACGTACCGTCACCATCAACAATCCCATCGATCTCGATCGAGTCGATCGGCTGGCGGCTCAAGCATGTCCCGTATTTTCACCGGATCGCTTCCACGTCGTGTGCGCTGGTCGCCTTCAGCCGCAAAAGGGATACACGTACTTGTTGCAAGCGATCGACGAACTGGTCCATCAGCGTGGCCGGACAGCCATCCAGGTCCATCTGCTGGGACAAGGACCACAAGAGAACCAACTGAAGCAGTTCGTTGACCAGCGAAAACTTCGGGACCACGTGCTGTTCGAAGGCTTTCAGCAGAACCCGTTCCCCTATTATCGGGCCGCGGATCTCGTCTGTCTGCCATCGCTTTACGAGGGCATGCCGAACGTCCTGTTGGAAGCCATGGCATGTGGAACGCCGGTCCTGGCCACCGATTGTCCCAGCGGTCCCCGCGAGGTGCTGGACCATGGCCGATACGGCCAACTGGTCCCTCCCGGCAACTGGCAGGCGCTGGCCGATGCACTAGAAGACGCGATGTCTGCATACGAAACTTGGCGAACTCGGGCAGACGCGGCCATGGACTGGTTGGCCCAGCGGTTTCGCCTGGAAGATGCCATGGATCAGCTTGAAACCTTATTGATCGACGCCAGTAGGACTCGTACGGACTGATCCATCGCGTACCGACGAAGCCGTTCCGAAAACGCTGGCCCTTCTCTCACAGCCCCCCGAAACGGCACAAGCGGTCCGGTCTGGCAAACGCGTTGCGTCCCTGGATGCCGCAGATCCTTCAAGGGTTCGCCAAGCGTCACGCTTCGTCACTTTCGAAACGCGTGGTATTTCCCCCATATCCGGTACCGCGTTCTCGTCGCTGTCATCCCCCGAGCGATCCAGGATGAAGGTCAAGCCGTGCGTTTCCCGACTAATCATGCAGACAAGATGCTTGCTTGTAGTCTTCAGGAGATCGATCATGCGTTTCTTGACGCTGGTATGGATGCTAACGGTTATCGTTCCGGCCACCTACAATACTCCGTCGGCGGAGGCTGCGTATGGTGGAATCACTGCGTTTGCCAATCGGAAAGACAGCCAGCCGCAAGTGGCACGGCATGCGCCGCGATTTGGTTTCAGATGCCGCGCGAATGCCGGCGCCTGTGAATCCAGTTGCCACACGGTCATGAAAACCATGACGCGTATTGTCTATGACCGAGTCACCGAACAGCGGGAGATGGTCGTCTACGATACGGTGTGGGAGAAACAGGTCGTCCAGGATATCAAGCGGGTGTCCGAGGTCCAATCGCGAGTCGAGCAATTCACCTACCAGCGGCCGGTCTACGAAACGGTCACGCAACAGGTTCCTTATACCGTTTATCGACCACATGTCGAAATGCGTACCAAAGAGGTCGCGTACACGTCGTACGCCAGGTCGTTTGAAACGCGAGTCCAATCGGTGCCGTACACGGTCTACCATAGCGTTGCCGAAACGCAGATGCAGACGGTCTACTATCGCGTTCCGCGTCAGGTCTGTGGCACCAAGACGATCCAGGTACGAACCGGTCACTGGGAGACTCGTATCGTCGAATACCCTCGCCACGTTTTCGGCCATCGGAGAGGCGAGCAGAAGATTGCCGCAGAACAGAAGGCCGATGTCAGCCAGAAGGATGTCAGCCAGAAAGGCGCCGATCCCAAACGGATCTGTCGCCGTGTTTGGGTACCTCGGATCGAAACTCGAGAAGTCCCCTACACGAAGACGGTCTACGAGGTGCAGGCCATGCAGGTCCCACGGACAGTCAAGCGGGTGGTTCCCGAGGTGCGCACGCGGGACGTGCAGTACACGGTGTCCCGCATGGTTCCTGTCACGCAAACTCGAACCGTTTCCTACCAGTTCATGCGACCTGTTCCCGAACACCGCATGCGAACCGTCACGGGTGTGATCCAACAGCAGGTCACCGAGATAGGCACACGAACGGTGCCCTACACCAACATTCGCGAAGTCCCTGTCACCCGTACCGTGACCGTCCCCCGACAAGTGCCGCGCACGGTGATCAC
>SKVE01000858.1 GCA_007129635.1 Planctomycetaceae bacterium | reverse complement strand
TCGAACGAAGGATTGGAAGGCGGGCGACAGATGGGCACGGTCAAACATCCCCTCGATCCAGCCGTCATCGTCACGGTAGGCCAGCAGCAGCCGCCGCGGCAGCGGCAGAGAATCCATCGCTGGCTTGGTCTGCGCGAAATCACGGGCCAACTGAAAAACCTGATCGCGTCTCGGTTGCTTCAAGGCAAATGCGGCCGGAAATCCCATCGTCCCACCGCGGCTCGAAGCGCCGACCGGGCGCCAACTCAGCCGAATGTCGCCGACTTCCGACACTTCGATCACGTTGGCTCGGTGGCATTCGGCATCACAGGTCAGGAGGACTAGCTTGATCGGGACAACGCGTCCGTCGATGCGAAGCTCACGTCGCTCAAGGCTGGCCCGCCGAACATCGCTGAACCGCTGCTCGGGCGTCTCCAGCTCGGCTGCCACACCGATGCCGGTCCCCAGCAGTACGGCCATCGCGCAGACGTCTGGTCGAACGAACGTCCTGAACCTCACCCAAGTGGCTGCCATGTTATCGTCTCCTCCAAACCGGTTGAATGATACACTGTGCGCACCCCAAATCCCACTTTCTTCTCCCATTCAGGGAATGAAGTCTCGACGACCGGCTCGCTGACCGATGAGGAGTTGGTTGATACTGGTCCCCATTTCCAGACCCCCAAGGGGTGGTGAGCCCAAGCCCAAAACTCAAACGACCAATTCACGCGACGTACAGAAACGGGGAGGGAGTCTAACCGTGGCGATTGCCACATCAGGTAGGTCCGGAATTGCGTGATTTGACTAATATAGCCAGACGGCCCGACCAAGTTGTCGATCGCCGTCTTCGGTGCGTCCGCGAAGGGGTTGGGGATGTCAAACATCACATCCAGCCCAGAAGCCAACATAATATACTCGCCAGGGCCGATGTCGGGATTAGCGTCAGGGGGGGAATCCTGGTCGAAAAACGCGCGCGTTTCCCAGTCGATTAACCGAACCCACCCCACTATACCGCCAGGCCCGGCTGTCTCGGTGGCGTCAAACTTCACGGCCGGATCGGGGGCCCACCCATGCTGGTAGTGCGTGTAAAAGGGATTCGACAACTCCTGGATCAACTCGATTTGGTCGGTATTGTCAGTAACTTGAACGGTAATGGAGGGCGACTTGACGGTGTACTCGGCACTGATGGTGACTTGACCGCCGACAGCAAGCGTAATCGTGTTCGTCACCGAGAAGGTACCGGCGCCTGAACTTTCATGCCAGTACAGATAGAATCCGTCGCTCACATACTGCGCCGAGCTGTGGTGCCTGACGCGACCGTACCGTTGCTGGGGTTCCTCGACGTCGAATTCTCGAACGTAGGCGCCTTGGGCTGACCACGAGTGAGAAGCAATCGCAGGTGGCATCGGGCCGACAGCTTTGGCTTTAAGCCAGACATATTCGCCCACCCATCGCTCCTCGACGCCATTTCCGCGCGGCTCAAACAGCCAGTCTTCAGCGGAATCGTCCCATACGGCGCGTTCCAGGATGATGTCGTTGCGGGCGATCATGACGGTCGTTATCTCGCTTTCGTCGATGCCGTCGGACGCGAAGTACGTGAACTGGTCCCACCCAACGTAGGCGACCGTCGGCGTGTAATTGAAGGAGCTGTCTGGATAGAGGTTCACGGTACCATACGTCGCGTCCGAGTTTAGCACAGCCGTGATGCTATCGCCGTCTGGATCCCAATCGTTGTTAAGGACGCCTTCGGTCGCCGGCACGAAAAGGACGAGATCAGCGACTACCGAGTACGGTCCATCTTCGCTGGCCACCGGTGGCGTGTTGTAGACATGTATGTACACCGTGGCGGTCTCGCTGTTGTCTGTCCCGTCGGTGACGTAATAGGTGAACTGGTCGTCGCCCGTCCATGCGAACTGCGGCTCGTAGTAAAAGCTGCCGTCACTGGCGAACTGGAACCAGGCGGCTGACGACGGACCGCTGACCAGGACCGCCGTGATCGGGTCCGCGTCATCGTCCCAATCGTTGCCCATGACGCCGGGGGCACCCTCGGAAATGGGGGTGTCGTGGAGCGTGTAGTAGTAATCGTCCTCGGTCACCGGCGGGGTGTTCTCATCGTCGGTGTCGGTGTCGGTATCCGTGTCGGTATCCGTGTCGGCGGTCGCCAAATTCAGGTGCGTGGCCACGGCAGCAAAGTCGGCGCCCGTGATCCAGCCGTCCCCGTCGACGTCCAGCATGTCTAAGTCCACCGGCGCCAAGTCGGGGGACTGCAAGGAGTTGGCGATCAGCAGGGCGTCGAGCGGCGTCACCAGCTCGTCGCCGTTTACATCCGGCCTCCAGCCCGGCCAGCAATCGGTGTTCTGTACCGGAACAACAGGCTCGCCTACGCCCACCTCGTTTTGCCATTCGATCAACCCCGCGGCAACCGCACCTATTGTGTACGGTCCACACCCGCAGGCTGCTGTCGTAGACTGGTCCGGCTGCCCCACGGCTGGCTCGTCGACTCGATCGCCGGTGTCCAACGCCTCGCTATCTTCCTGGGAAGACTCGGCGGAATTCTGCGGTGGTAACGTGGCGGCATCCGACGGCGCAGTCTGCCACCCGGCGTCGCCGTTCATCGGGTTCGAGTCCTCCACCTCCTGTCCGGAACTCGCAATACCCGCCCCAACTTCCTGAACCGCTTCCGTCCCGTCGAACTCCGCCGGCAACCCGCTGCACAATACCTCAACTGTCAGCAAATGCCGTGGGGTCAACTGCTCGACCATCAGAGTGCGTGGCTTTCTGCTACCTAGGGGGGGTTGCGGCGTCTTCGAGGCTGTAGGCCCAGTTGCTGGAAAAGACGCGTCCAGGTGTGAAATGGCTTCAGCATGGCGTTAATCCTCCCGAGCGCGACGTTCCGACGCACGGTGCCCGAATCAGAAAAGCAGACCTACTGGGAAGCCATCCTAAGAGCAGCTTTCGCGCGCCCAAAAAAACGGCAAGCCCGACAGGCTAGCAGGAAACGCAGACTAAAGGGTCACCGTCATTCGAAGCGCATTTATCCAGCGTGCCAACTCTTTTACCCAATGATCTGAGAAAAAAAGCCGGAAAAATTCCGCGCGGCTCGGATCGAACTCCGTTCTAGAATGGAATGCGAACCACCGCCAGTCGAATCCATCCGCCAACTTCGCTGATGCAGCGAATCGGTGGAGCCGGACGAACCGGCTGGAGTCTGACGCATCGAAGCAACGGGCTGGACGGCGGGACCGGCAATCCGGCGTCGGCCCGTTCGTAGCGGTACGGTTCGAGGAATTGTTTGTGCAGGAAGTGCCATAGGCCGTAGCCGAAGCCGTCCTCGTCGAGATTCAGGAACATTTTTCTGGGCCAGGCATCCACCAACTGGCGTCCGTGGCGATTACATATCGTCGCTTCGCGACTGGCTCCCGACCCTCTTCAGGACGAAGAGGGGATGGGAGTGAGACACGTTCGGACTATTCGTAGGCTGCGAACAGCGCGTCGACAGCTTGAGCGTACTGGTCGGCTTCTCCTTCGCCGGAGAACAAGCCGCCGGAACCGCCGCCGTTGCCGCCGTTGGTGGTGGGAGGATCATAGCTGGGCAGATCGAACAGATCCGGGCTGCCGATGATGTGGTGAATGGTGCTACCGTTGGCCGATAGTTGCCGCATGCGACCGCTGGACAGGTCCACCGATAGCCAGCGCTCGATGTCTGCGTTTCGATCCGTCACCCACATCGAGCCGTTATTGATCTGGACTTGATAATGGTGCGAATCGGCATCCACCGACTGGCCGGGCACGTAATCCTGCCAGCCGCCGATATTGATATACCATTGCAAATTGCCCGCCGCATCGGTGGCGAACAACCAACCCGACGCCAACAAGGGGTCATTGCCGTTGATCTCCGACCACAACAGCGATCGGTACGGATTGATCGAGGTGAACTCGGCCGACAGTCCTCGTTCCCCGAAATTGTTATTGTCCGTGATACTGTTGTTAGGGTCGGACCCGAAACCGATCAGAGGCACGTGCACGCGGATCGCGTTCGGATTGCTGACCACGGCGCCGCCATTACCGGGCGAGGCGGAGCCATCCCGCATCCCGGCAGGTTGCTGTGGTTGCGAAATCGTGTACACCGTTCCGTCTTGGCTGGGGAAGACTCCCGAGAACTCATAACGGCCATCGCCGTCGGTCACCGTCTCTTCGACAAACGAATTCCCAGTCAAGTCGGTACCGCTCAAGCGAATCCGCACCCCGGCGATGCCGGGTTCGTCCCCGTTCTTTTGGCCATTTTCATCGAGATCGATGTAAACGTAGCCGGCGACGGAACTGAGCACCACATCGCGGACGGTCACCGTGGCCGTGTCCGTCTTCGGGTCGGGCTGGCCACGAGTGGTCCCGTCATCTTGGACGGTGTACTCGAACGTATCGGAATTCCCAAAGCCTGCGGGGACGGTATAGACGATTTCATCACCTATCAGTTCGACCGAAGCGCCTTTGGCCGACATGGTCACGCTGATAATCGTCAGCTCCTGGTGGCTTTCGTTCGCCGGGCCGGGCCGATCGTTGCTCAACAACTCCGACACGTGGAACCGGAATTGCTGTCCGACGGCAGGCTGCGGATCGATCAGCACCAGATCGTCTTCAGCAACCGGCGGATCATTGACCTCCCAAATCGAAATCGTTACCACGGCCGAATCGGTCTTGAAATCATCCACGATCACGCCATCGATCAGCGATTGGCCGTCGTCCTGAATGATATACGAGAACGTCGTCTGGCCATTGAAGTGCGGATCGGGCGGCGTGTAACGGAAATCGCCGGTTTCGGCGTTCAACAACTCGACCGTTCCTTGCGTGCCTGTCGTATCGACGCTGATCACCCGGATCGTCTGGAATGCGTCCTCGTTGGGGCCCGCAGAATCGTTGGCCAAGACATTGAACTCGGCTACGCCGCCCTCGGGCATCTCGATCTGATCATCCCGAGCGGTCGGTGGCCGGTTCAGCGGGGCCACCGAGATGGACAACGTGTTGGAGGTCTCCAGCGGCTGATCATCGGGCGGATCTCCAAACGTGCCGCCGTCG
>SKVE01000771.1 GCA_007129635.1 Planctomycetaceae bacterium | reverse complement strand
TCGATCGGCTGGTCGGACTGAAGTCCAAAGAAGAGATCGCGGCCGTGCTGGATTCGTTGTTGGAATCGTAATGCCTGGCCCCCATTTTTCCGTAACGGCCGGACCGATGGTTGCCTTGGCCGACACCGAGTGACGAAGATGGCGGATTGGATTCGAGTTTGCACAACGGCCGATTGCCCGCTGGGGGAGGGCCGCGAGTTTGTGATTGCCGATCGAGTCGTGGCGATCTTTCACTTGGCGGAAGGCTTCTTCGCGTTGGAGGGAATCTGCCCGCACCAGGGTGGACCGCTGGGCCGAGGATGCTTGCAGGGATGTCGAGTGACCTGTCCCTGGCACGGCTGGCAGTTCGACGTGCGCGACGGCCAGCATGGTTCGATCGCATCGCTGGTCCAACCGGGTTGGCCGGTACGCGTGGAAGGAGAAGAGGTTTGGGTTCAGCTCCAGGAGTGATCCAGTTCCGTCCGTTCCGAAACACGGATCCGCCCCAGTTGGCCGATCTGTGGTGCAGTCAGCCGCCGCAGCGGGCGTTGGTCCAGCCGATGACGACGACGTTATTCGAGCAGAAGGTGCTGAGCAAACCGTACTTCGATCGCGAGGGCCTGATCGTGGCGTTGGACGGGGCCCGCATGGTCGGATTCGCGCATGCCGCGTTCGGTCCTACGCTGGACGGATCGGCCGTCGATACTCAGACCGGAACGACCTGTCTGTTGATGGTTGGGCGGCACGCGGATCGGCAGCACGTGGCCCAGCAACTGCTGACCCATTGCGAACGCTACCTGGCGCGTCGTGGGGCGCAAACATGGTTGGCGGGTTGCGTGCGGCCGGTGAACCCGTTCTACCAGGGCCTGTACGGCGATACCGATTCACCGGGCTTGTTCGAATCCGATACCGAAGCCGTCCGGCTGTTTCAAGCCGCCGGTTACCAAACGGTGCAGACACGGGTGGTTCTGGAACGCACGTTACAAGGATTTCGGCCGATCCTGGATCGCTTGCAGATGCAGGTGCGGCGTCAGTATCTGGTCCAAGTCGAAGTGGATCCTCCGGCCGCCAACTGGTGGGACGCGTGTACGACCGAGCTGATCGAGCGGCGGGTGCATCGGATCGTCTCGCGGCGCAGCAACCAGCCTTGTGGCCGAATCACGTCGTGGGAAATGGATCGCGTCTCGGTGGCTCGAGGCGTGCGAGCCGCCGGGCTCATGCTGCTGGAGATCGACCCGGACCACCGAGGCCAGGGCCTGGGGACGTTCTTGTTGGGCGAGACGCTGCGGTGGTTGCATACCCAGTCGGCGCGCCCGGTGGAATTGGCGGTGATCCAGATCCCGGAGGACAATCGAGCAGGACTGGCGCTGTTCGAAAAACTGGGGTTCCGGCCGGTCGATCGCAGTCTGGTACTGCGCAAGACCGCGACGCAACCCGCCGATTAAGCACCGTTCGAGAAATAACTGACGCACTTTCTGCCCCCTCACCCTGCCCTCTCCCACGAGGGGCGAGGGGACATTGGACAGTTATTTCTCGAACGGTGCTAAGCGATCCTGGTTGACCGCCCTACCTTTCGCCCGCGGTCGACCCGTCTGCTTCGGATTCCTCTTGCTTGCGGCGCCAATCGTATCGAGTCTTGCCGTCCTGGTCCAGCAGCAACAGCCGATCGTCGGTCAGTTCCAGAATCCGTTCCTCCACGCGATCTCCCATGCTTCGGAGGATCATCTGGACCTGGACGACCGGTTGGCCGCGGACGGTTCGTTTCTTCAGTCGACCGTTTTCGATCGACCAGACCATCTCGAACGTCAGGCGTCGGGCGAACAACCGGGCTCGCATCCCGTCGAGTTCGACGACCATGGTCCCCGTGCCATCCTCGTCCAGCGTCTTGGTCCGCCGCCCTTGATAATCGTCCTGCCAGGCGCCGATTACCCTTTGTCGCAAGTGTTCGTCTCGACTTGGTTCCGCTCCCGCCGCAGTAGCACAGACCGCCCCAGAGGCTATGAGCAGCCCGAAAGTGATCCCCAGAGTACGAAGCATTTGCAGTCTCCCGATAACGTTCATCATCGTCGGTTACAGCAGCGACTTGGCCGCCTTGACGACGGCGTCGACGGTGATCCCGAAGTGCTCGTACAACTGCTGATAGGGCGCCGAGGCCCCGAAGGATTTCATGCCCACGAAGACGCCTCGATTCCCGAGATACCGATCCCAGCTCACCTGGACGCCGGCTTCGACGGCCACGCGCGCCGTGACGTCCGGTGGCAGGACTCGATCCCGATACACCTGGTCCTGGGCGTCGAACAATTCACAGCACGGCATGCTGACCACCCGAGCGGCGATGTGTTGGTCTGCCAGGCGTTGCCAGGCGGCCACACACAACGTCAGTTCGCTGCCTGCCCCGATCAGGATGACCTGGGGTGTTTTGTGCTCGGTGTCGATCAACACATAGCCGCCCCCGGCGACACCCGACGCGGCGCTGTAACGGCTTCGATCCAACGTCGGCAGATTCTGACGAGTCAGGACCAACGCGGCGGGACGATCGTTGACGGACAGGATCGTCCGATAGCATTCGGATACTTCGTTGGCATCGGCCGGGCGGAAGACCATCAGGCCCGGGATCGCGCGGCACGCTGCCAAATGCTCGACCGGCTGATGCGTGGGGCCGTCTTCTCCCAAACCGATCGAATCATGGGTCAGCACGTACAGGACCGGCTGACGCATCAGGGCACTCAATCGCATGGCCGGTCGCATGTAATCGGTAAAGACGAAGAAGGTCCCTCCGTAGGGCCGCAGCCCGCTGAGCGCTAACCCATTACAGATCGACCCCATGCTGTGCTCGCGAACTCCGAAATGCAGGTTGCGACCGCCATAGTTTTCCGCACTGAAATGGCCCGCACCATCAAACTTCAGCAGCGTGTTGTTCGACGGCGCCAGGTCGGCAGACCCACCGATCAACCAAGGGATGGTGCCCGCAACGGCGTTGAGCGCCTGGCCCGACGTCACTCGGGTGGCCAACCCCTTCTCGTCCGCTGGAAAGACAGGTAACGCGGTATCCCAACCTTCCGGCAACTTGTGCGCCCAGAGTGTCTTGAGTTCGGCGGCCAGTTCCGGATGCGACTTTTCATATTCGGCGAACTGCTGGCACCACTGGTCGCGCAATTGGTGCCCTCGCGTCCCCACGCCTTCGGCAAAGTGTTCCAGCACACCGTCCGGAACCAGGAAGTGTTCCTCTTCGGGCCAGCCGTACGCTTTCTTGGTCAACCGGATTTCCTCGGCACCCAACGGGGCTCCGTGCGCGTCATGCGTGCCGGCCTTGTTCGGCGAACCGTAGCCGATAACGCTGCGCAGCACGATCAGCGTCGGACGATCCGTGCAATCCTTGAACGCTTGCAGGGCCGCCCGAATGGCCGTCAAATCATTCGCATCGTCCAAGCAGATGGTGTTCCAGCCCAGACCTTCGAAGCGTTTGGCCACGTCTTCGCTGAACGCCAGTTCCGTCTTGCCTTCGATCGTGATCTGGTTGTCATCGTAGATCCAGCACAGATTCGAAAGCTTCAGGTGACCGGCGATCGAGCCTGCTTCGCAACCGACACCCTCCATCAAGTCCCCGTCGCTGCACAGGACATAGACGTCGTAATCAAATAGCGGGAACCCCGGTTGATCGTAGCGGGCGGCGAACCACTTGGCCGCCATCGCCATACCCACACTAGTCGCGACGCCCTGCCCCAAGGGACCCGTGGTCATCTCGATCCCCGCCGCTTCGCCATACTCAGGATGACCGGCACATGGGCTGTGCAGTTGCCGAAAGTTCTTGATGTCTTCCAGCGAAATCGCCAGGCCATCCTGCTCTTTCCCCAAGCGGTCCACCGCTTTGACACCCGCCAAATGCAGGATCGAATACAGCAGCATCGAGGCGTGCCCGCAAGACAACACGAAACGGTCGCGAGCCGGCCACCAAGGATGAGCCGGATCGTATCGCAAGGCATTTTGCCAGAGGGCGTAGGTCACCGGGGCCAAGGCCATGGGGGTACCCGGATGCCCACTGTTGGCCTTCTGCACCGCATCCATGGACAGGGTGCGAATCGTGTTGATGGCCAGATCTTGTATCGAGGTGTCGCTGGTGTTGGGCATGCCTGTACTTTCTTCTAGAAACGATGGGTGATCCAAGGACGGTCTCGGTCGCATGTCAACCGCTGCGGGCGACCGACGGAGGCGTCGAGCCATTGAGAACGGCCTAAGTTTATCGTACGGGGACTCGGGTCGTCAACGCATGGCACCACACCTCGCGATATGTTAGTCTTTCGAGAGTTCAAGAACGCATCGACGGAAGATTGTCTTCACGCATAGCCCACACGCCTCCCCCTCGACACGAGTTTTATATGCTCCCGAGATTACTAGACCTGGAGCTTTTGGAGTCGCTGTCACAAGCGGTTGACTACGACAACCTGGATCATGCAGCGATGAACCAGGCGTTTGTGGACGATCTGCTGGCCGCTGGCGAATTCCAAGGGCAGATCCTGGATCTGGGGACCGGCACAGCGCAGATCCCGATCGAGTTAGTCCGCCGCCACCCCGACTGTTATGTGATGGCGGTCGACCGATCGATCAGCATGCTGGACATCGCTCGCTACAACGTCGACATTGCGATGGTGACCGATCGCGTCCAGTTGGACCACGCGGACGCCGAGCGGTTGCCGTACGAGGATGGGCGTTTTGCAGCGATCATCAGCAATGCGGCGGTGCATCCGTTGCCGGAGCCGTTCCAAGCGTTGGCGGAAGCGGTTCGAGTCACCGAGCCGGGCGGTCTGATCTTCTTCCGCGATTTCCGCCGCCCCGAGGACACGGCCGCATGGGAACACCAGGTACAGACTTGGGCGGGCCACGAGAGCCAAACGCAACGACAGCGGTTCGCGGAATGCCTGTGCGCCGCTTTGACGGTCGACGAGATGCGTCAGATGATCCAGCCATTGGGTTTCCCCAGCGAATCGGTGAAGGCCACCGACGATCTATGCTGGACCTGGACCGCCAGAAAGCCCCGATCTGACTAGGCATTAGGTGAAAGATTAGGACTTCAGAT
>SKVE01000372.1 GCA_007129635.1 Planctomycetaceae bacterium | reverse complement strand
GAAAACCATACCTGCCAAAGTGAAGCAAGCGGTCCAAGATGTCGTCGATCACTTCAACAGGAAGGAGTTGAGTCGGTGTGATGTGGCCTAACCGTTACGCGGCGGCCCGCTCTGCGTGAACCACCCACCTCACACCACCGGCACCGGCCACCGCAGCCAAGCGTCGAAGACATCCCGCGTCTGGAACACCTGGTCGTCCCGCCGATCGAACCCCTGCTCGTGCACGGCCACCTCGTCCGCCAGTTGCCAGCCGCGCTGTTCGGCAATCAATATATGATCCAGTGGCGACACGGCTTCGATCTCTGCCTGTTGGTCGCAGATCCACTGGAAGGCCATGACGGCGGCTTGCTCGGCATTGGCAGCATTAAAGATCAGGCGGACAGGACCGGATTGGACGTAGAACTTGGGCATGTGCGGTTTCCCTTCTTAGTGGCTGGAGGTTGCGGTCGGCGGCGGAAAGATCATCAGCACAACGGCAAAAACAAACACGGTGGTGCTAATCAGCAGGATGTCGATCATCGGACGACCTTTCTTCCAGGGTGACAGGCGGTTGAATCTTGCCGCCAGGGGAATCATCGCCGTCGTGCTGACACGGTTGGTCCAATAAGACGAGAAATCGAGGAGATTCTTGGGGATTCCGTGGTTCTGGGGGCATGACCGCAGGTATCGGTGCGGGCACCGTCTGTCAGCGTCGCCCCACGGACTGCCATCAGACAGATGATGGCCATGCCGCCACCATCTCCCGCCCACGTGGTCACACTTTGGCACGTGTCGGGTTCGCGGGCGGAAATCGCGACATGGCACGCGGCGACGTACCGTCCACACGATCGTCATGGACCCGACTGCGTCTAACGACGACGCCTGCCGCGGCGTTTGGACCGCGCCTCGCTGGGCTTCACACCACCTCGTGACGGACCGCCAGCGCTGTTCATCATGGCGATCTTCATTGATCGCGTCGATTGATACGTCTCGATCCGCGCAGCGAGGGGATGGCCGTTATCGACTCGAACATGCGTCAATGACACGACGACGGCATTCTTGTCGGCTCCCGGCCACTTGAGGCCGCAGGCGATTCCACCCTCGTCACCCAGATAGAGCAATGACTCGATCTGCATCTCCTCGTCGGATCTAAGCTCCGTACCACTGCGTTTCAGCGTCTCCGAAAGCTGCCGAGTAGGTCGAACGCGGATTGGCAGTTGTTCCTGCATATCTTGCAGTAGCTGGGCAGCTTCTTTCTGGTCGTCGATCATGGCGAGTCCTCGATTGGGAAAACACCGTGCCGCACCGGTCCAAACAGTACGGGATCAAACCACGGGACCCTCGCGGACATACGGCTGGAAGGCCGCCAGTGTACGGCCCCCGACAATCGGTGGCAACAACGGACGAGGATTCAGGTACCAAGTCGTGCCTGTAGCCGCCTGGCCGAGATCCGGCAGCAATCGGTTGGAGGAAATCAAGTCGTACGCAGAAATTGAACAGTCGCAGGGGCTTGCGAAAGGTGACGGGCCGCTGGCACAATAGGAGCAGAACGACTGGGACTTCTGGTCGCAGTGCTGTAATTGAATGGTTTCAGACGCTACGGCAGGATACCCAGCCACTTGGGAGGACCGCCACATGAAGGAATTGAAACGGGTTTTCGTGCCGCTCGAAACCGTCACGCCCACTTGGATGGGCGGGGCCGCGTTGCAGCCGGAATTACGGCCGCCGTCGGTACGTGGCTGCCTGCGCTACTGGCTGCGGGCGTTGTTGGGAGGGACGTTAGGCGAAGACCTGCCTTTGCTGCGCGAGGCGGAAGGAGCTGTCTTTGGCAATGTCACGCGGGCTTCGCCGATTGTCGTCCGCCTTGACGGCTCGCCGGAAACCGGTCCCGCCACGTTGTCGGCCGAAGACTTTCCCGGAGCCTGCTACATGTTCTGGTCCACCTACCAGCGCAAGCGGGACGCCATCTTGCCGGGCCAGACCTGCCAGATGCAATTTCACAGCCGGGCATGGGACTTTCCCGACGTGGAGGTGGGAGGCGAAGCGATCAGTGTCGAACGGTCCTTTCATTACGCTGCGTCCGCCTTGTGGTTGTTGTTGAGGTTGGGTGGCGTGGGTGCGCGGGCCCGCCGTAGCGGCGGGGTATTACGGGCCGCCGAACAGCCTGTCGGCTGGCCCGGGTCAGTGCCTTCGCCGGTAAGCCGGGCGGCCGAGCCCGATCAACTGGCGGCGGAGCTGGCTGACGGCTTGAAAACGATCCGCCGATCCGTGCCATGGCAGACGTCCGCGCCTGCAACGGTCACCAGCTTCGACGTTTTGCACCCGGATGTTTCTCAGATTTTCGTTGCGGACAGGACATTTCCTACCTGGTGGGAAGCGTTGGATTGGAGCGGGCGGCAGCTTCAGGAATTCCGCCGTTCGCACGTCAGCGACGCCGGCGCGATCGCCGAATTGCTGACTCGCGGCCGCATGACGGCCCAGCGGATTCAGCGAGCCATCTTGGGCTTGCCTATGGTGTTCTTTTTCAAGTCGATTTTCGAAGAACTGACGGCGAAAGGCGTGCCGGACAGAGACGCGCGGCGGAGGGCGAGCGCAACCGTCGCGCCCCAGCGTGGTTTGACTCGGGCTTCGCCGCTGATCGTGAGGGTTGTGCCGCTGGCCTGCGAGCCGCAACGGTACGCCGTGACCATGCAGTTGTTTCGCTCGCGGTTCTTGCCCGATCGCCAGATAAGCGTGAAGCCTCAAGATCGTTCCGTTCGACCGGTATCGGTTGATGCACCGGAAAACCATCTGTTGATCGATGACTGGTTTGACTTCGTCAGAGAAGAAGGGACCAGTTTGACGCCCGTCGAGATGGTGTGAAGCTCACGACACGAAGGAGAAAGATCATGCCCAGTGCTGCGGCTGGAGTTTTTTTATACGTGGAAACATCGCTGCACGTCGGTACCGGGGAACCGGGTCGAGCGATCGATCTACCGCTTCAACGCGACGAAGACGGCCTGCCGCTCGTACCCGAAAGTTCGGTGCGCGGCAGCCTGGTGGCCGCGGTCCGGCGCCGGTGCGACAAGGACCAGGTTGTGTGGGCTTTCGGATCGCCGCCCGGCAGCGAAAGTCCCCTAGTCGGCGTCTTGTCGTTCAGCCCGATGCGTCCGTTGCTGTTTCCGGTCAGGACGTATCAAGGGGTTTTCGCATGGATCACCTGCAGTTCCGCCGTGGGGTCCTGGTTGACTCAAGCGGAGAAGCATCGCTTAGCGGTCGATCCGCCCCCGGTCGCCCCGCCCGGAGAATTCGAGGCCGTGGTTGCTCCGGGCTGCCCGATGCTGACCAACCGCGGGACGTTGGTTATCGAGGAATTCACTTTTCCCGTCCGACAGCATGACGCGATGCGGCGATTCAATGAGTGGTTGGCGAAGATCTCGCTGCCTCGGGAGCCTGCGTATGGTTTTTGGCGCGAGCGGTTTTCGAGCGGCGTGGTGCTGGTGCCGGACGACGTGTTTGCGTTCTTCCTTCGCCACCGGACCGCGGTGGTCCAGCGTGTCGCCATCGACCCGGCGACGGGTACGGCCTTGGACGGAGCGATGTGGACCCAAGAATCCCTGCCTTCGGAAACGCTGCTTAGCGGCTTCGTTTCCGCAGAGGACCGAGGCCATGTGCCGCCGGTGGCGGTGAGCGGCGTAAGTTGGCTGAAGCAGTTGGAGATCGAACGATTGCAAATCGGGGCGAACCGCACGCTGGGCGGCGGGCTGGTGCGCTGGGTTTGGATTTAGCGACTGGAGAACAAAATGGCAACGCAATCCCAAGTTGACCAAATCACGCGGCAAGCGGCGCAACAGGCGATCGTTGAAGCCCGACAGAAGACCACCAACCTGAAGCAGTATGGCCTGGTCGCCAAGCAATTGCCGGTTCAGATCCGCAGGCACGGATTGGGGCACATGCTCGTCTTCCTGGAAAAACGCGGAAAGGACCGCGATACCAGTCCGTACACCGTCTTGAAGCGACAAATCGAACAGCACCTGGCCCAGGTGCTGCACGAACGTACCGGCGGCCTGGCGATGCTGACCGAACGCGACAGCCGTGTTTACTGGTTGGCCACGCGTCAGGTGGACCGGTTCCTGAACGAACTGTTGGTCTTTGTGGAGAAATTCGCATGAGATGGTTCATCCCGCGCGACAAAGCCTGGAAGACGCCCTACCCACTGCCGGCCGACACAGCCGAGACGGTGATGGCCGACGATGGCGGGGCTTGCGACAATTTCGGCCTGCTGCTGGATCGCTACGTCGCGTATTCGGCGTCGAAGGGCGGTATACAATTGGTACGTGAGTTTGCCGACCGCCGGGTGCTGGTGCCGCGTTTCAAGGACCAGCCGGAATTGTTCGAGGCGTATCGGCAACGCTGGCAGGACCAAGCCGAATCATTGCAGGCGGTCACGTTCACGGCCCATCCCCATTGGCGCGTGATTGTGGGTCTGAGCCAGAACGCGGTGTTGGAAACGGGCATGACGGTGCATCCGGTGTTCGGCTTTCCCGTGGTTCCGGGGTCGTGTTTGAAAGGGGTCGCCCGTGTCTACGCAACACACGTGGCGGAGACGTCGCCGGATCATATCGACGTCCAGTTCGGCTGGCAATCGGACGAGCAGAGTGGTTGCGGCAATCTGGTGTTCCTGGAAGGCGGGCCGGTCGTGCCCCCGTGGATTGACCGGGATGTGGTCAACCCGATCTTCGGCGAGTATTACCACGGTGACCGACCGCCGGCAGGTTACCTGAGTCCGAGTCCCTTCTTCTTCTTGGCGTTGGGCCGGCGCAGCCGCTACCAGTTCGGTGTCGCCAGCCTGGACGGCGACCGCAGGGCAGCGGAGGAAGGCTGCCAATGGCTCCAAGGCGCGTTGGAACACATCGGCGTCGGCGCGAAGACGGCGGCCGGTTACGGCTATTGGTCGATCGATTCGGATGCATAAAGCGGCGGGGCACCCGTCCAGGTCCCCGCCGGCCCGCCCATCGTCGCATGATGAAGCGAGGCGGTCAGCGTGGCGGTCTGGCCTTCAACGGTCGGCCCCGCTTTGATGTCCTTCAAAGCCACGCCCATATTGTT
>SKVE01000851.1 GCA_007129635.1 Planctomycetaceae bacterium | reverse complement strand
GCTTCGCCCGATCAGACGCTGGATCTCGGCCGTGCGGCCGTCCAGTTTGCCGGATCGTTCCCTCGACTTTCGCGGCTGGGTGCTGCCGGGCAGCATGTTATATTCGGCGGTGATCCACCCTTTTCCTTGTCCGGCCATCCAGGGCGGGACCTTGTCCTCGACGCTGGCCGTGCACAGCACGACGGTCTGTCCGGCCTGGTACAGCACGCTGCCGGCCGCCTGTCGGGTAAAGCCTCGTTGGACCTGGACCGGCCGCAATGAATCCTCGGTACGGCTCATGATGCGGCTCCCAGCAACCAGGCCAACAAGCCTTTCTGGGCATGCATGCGATTGCCCGCCTGCTGTACCACGGCGCTCTGCGGCCCATCCAGCACTTGGTCCGTGACCTCCTCGCCTCGCCGCGCGGGCAAGCAGTGTAGAAAACAGGCGTTCGGCGCTGCCTGCTGCATCAGATCATGATTGACCTGGTAATCGGCAAAGGCCTGAATTCGCTCGTCTCTTTGGGCTTCCTGGCCCATGCTGACCCACACGTCCGTATAGACAGCCGACGCGTCTCGCACCGCTGCGATCGGGTCACGGGTTTCGAGAAACTCCATCTGCGGATGTTCCCGCTTGACTTGCGCTACGAACTGCGGGTCGAAGTCGTAGCCGGGCGGCGAGGCGATGGCGAACTGGACGCCCAACCGAGCACAGCCCAGCAGCAGGCTGCTGGCGACGTTGTTCGCGTCGCCGATGTACGCCAGTTTTTGGCCTGCCAATTCCCCGTGGATTTCGCGCATCGTGTACAGATCGGCCAAGGCCTGGCAGGGATGCGCCTGGTCGGTCAAGCCGTTGATGACGGGACAGGTGGCGTGTTCCGCCAGGCTTTCGACGGTACGATGAGCTTTCGCGCGGCAGACCAGCACATCGACGTACTGGCTCAACACCCGCGAGAAATCCGAGAGCGCCTCGCGCGTGCCCCAGCCGACATCTTCGCCCAGAAACAGGCTGCTGCCGCCCAGTTGAGCCATCCCGGTTTCGAAGCTGACTCGGGTGCGCAGCGAAGGTTTTTCGAACAGCAACCCCATCACGCGGCCGGCCAGCAACGGCTGACGCTGGCCTTGCTTCCATTGCGTTTTCAGTTCCTCGGTGACCTCGAAGACGCGCTGGATTTCGGCCGCCGTCAGTTCGAATAACGTCAGTACATGTCGCATGGCAAGTATATCCTTTAACTGGATGTCATTTCCCCGAGCACCTCGCCCAGGATCTCGCAACCCTGCTCGGCTTGCTCTTCGGTCAGATTCATCGCGGGCAACAGACGCAGCACGTTGCCCTGCGTGCAATTGATCAGCAGTCGCCGCTGCATGCAGGCCTGGACGGCCGGAGCTCCTTCGATCGCCAATTCGATGCCGATCATCAGGCCCAGCACGCGGACTTCGCGGATCAGATCGCACTGCGATTGCAAGGTTTCCAAACGTTGGCGGAAGACGTCGCTGATGCGAGCCACATTGTCTAGCAGGTGCTCGCTCTCGATCATCTCCAACGCCGCGATCCCGGCTCGCGCGGCGATCGGATTGCCACCGAAAGTCGCCGCATGCATCCCGGGCCGCAAGCTGGGTGCAATATCCCGTCGCGCCAACATCGCCCCGCCGGCGATGCCGCCACACAGGGATTTGGCCAGGGTCATCACATCCGGCACGACGTCGAAATGCTGATGAGCAAACCAGTGCCCCGTGCGTCCGCAACCCGTTTGAACCTCGTCAAAAATCAATACCAAGTCGTGTTCATCAGCCAACTGGCGCAATCCGGTCAAAAACCCGTCCGGCGGGATGCGGATGCCGCCTTCCCCTTGGATCGGCTCGATCATGATGGCCGCCGTTTCGTTGTCGATCCGCTGACGCACCGCGTCCAGGTCGCCGAACGGGACGTAGACAAATCCGGCCATCAACGGGCCCAATCCCTCGTGGTATTTGGGTTGAGCGGTCGCGGCGGTCGAGCCCAGGGTGCGGCCGTGGAAACCGCCGGTGAACGTGATGATCTTGTAACGATCGGGCGGCGTGTGCAGTCGTGCCAGCTTGATGGCCGCTTCGTTGGCTTCGGTTCCCGAGTTGCAGAAGAAGGCTTGAGCGTCAAAGCTGCGCTCGCACAGCATCTGTGCCCAGCGTCCCTGGTGCTCGATGTGCCACGTGTTCGGCACGTGGATCAACGTCGCCACCTGCTGCTGGACCGCTTGGACCACGGGCGCTGGACAATGCCCCAGCAGGTTGCAGCCCCAGCCCGGGAACAGATCCAGGTACCGCTGGCCTTCGCTGTCCCACACATACGAACCCTCGCCGCGCACCAGGTTCACCGGATACCGAACGTAATTCGGAATCACGTAGCGTTCAAAGAGCTGGATGGTTTCCGCAGAAGATAGATGGTTTACGCTTGTCACAAGCACTCCGATGGATTATTCGAGCACAATCTCCGTACCGACCCCGCTGGTCGTGTAAATCTCTAATAGCAGAGAATGGCGGATGCGACCGTCGACGATATGGATCTTACGCACTCCCTTGCTGAGTGTTTCGACGCAGGCTTCGACTTTGGGGATCATGCCATCACCGACCAAACCTTCCTGGACCAGACGACGAGCCTCAGCCGCATTCAGCGAATGGATCAGCGAATCCGGATCGTTCCGATCGAGCAACACGCCGCTCACATCGCTCAAAAACACCAGCTTCTCCGCTCCCAAAGCCTGGGCGACCGCCATGGCCGCCGTATCCGCGTTGACGTTCAGCTTCTCGCCATCGGAGCCCAGGCACAACGACGGGATGACCGGCACCTGCCCCGAATAGCAAAGGTTGTCGATCACCAGACGATCCACCCGCGTCACCTGGCCCACATGTCCCAGATCCACGGGCTGACCGTGCTCGTCGGTCAACTGAATGCGTTCGCCGAACAACACATTGGTCGTCCGGAAGTTCAGATTCATCGCGCGACCGCCTAGCTGCTCGATCCGCTGTGCCAAATGTTCGTTCAATTCGTACCCGAGCACGCGTTCGACGATCTCCAACGAGCGATCGTCCGTGTAACGGCGTCCCTGAATAAACCGAGGCTCGATACCCGCCTGGTCCATCGCGCGGCTGATCGCCTTGCCGCCGCCATGCACGATGACCGGACGCATCCCGACCGTCTCCATGAACACGATGTCGATCAACACGTGCAGCAGCGCTTCCGGTCGCTCCAGCACGCTGCCGCCCAATTTGATCACGGTCACCTTGTCGCGGAATCTCCGGATCCAGCCCAGGGCTTCGATCAACGTATCCGCTTTCGCGATGGCTTCTTGCACGTAGAGGACTCCGCGTTTGGCGAGACAATAGCATCAGGAAAACTCGTCAGTTTGACGAGCGCAACCGAGTCTGTCAACGCGAGGATCAAGCGATCGAATCGTCAGAAATACGGACGGGCTGCATCGAGCAGATCGCGACGCACTAAAATACTTCTCATGGGCCAAGATCGCACCCCCTTTGCGAACTCTCCCGAACCGAGACTGCCAGCGTTCACAAGGTTGCCAGGGAGGGTTTGCGATCGCGCAACGGGCGTGCCGCGGATACTCAACGCATGTCCGCGTTAGGATGCATTGACCGCCGCGACTTGGGCGCGGATTTCCTGGTACAGATCGGTGGGCAGCGGCCCGCGCTCGACGGCGGCCAGGTTTTCTGCCAGGTGGGTGGGGTCGCAGGTGCCGACGATGGTGGTGTGGCAATGAGGATGGGTCAGCGTGTAACGTAGGATCAGCTCGGCTCGGCTCATGCCCTGCGGAAGGATTTGATCCAGGCGAGCGCGGTTCCAGATCTCGTTCAACGCCGGGCGCTGGATCTCCGCATCCGGACCACCGTGCGCGATGCCGCCGCGCAGGATGATGCCCGCACCACCTTCGGCTGCCCTCGTGATCCAATCGTGATGCTCCGGTGCCAAGCACGAATACGGGATCTGGAAGGTGTCGAACACGCCCAATTCGATCAGGTCAGGCAGTTTGGGCAACGTGCTGGAGACACCCAGGTATCGGACGATTCCTTCCTGGCGGAACTGCATCAACAGATCGATCAACCCCTGATCTTGCAGCGTCTTGGCATCGCCGCCGTGGAACTGCAGGACGTCCACATAATCGGTCTTCAGCCGCCGCAGGCTGGTTTCAATATTCTTTTGGATGACGTCCCGTTGCCAAACGTGATCGATTTCCAGATGGTCCTCACGCTGGGTATAGGCACAGCCACACTTGGTCGCCAAATAGAACTCGTCGCGCCGCTGGCTGATGAACCTGCCGATCCGCTCTTCGCTGACTCCGTAATCGGGCGATGTATCGATGAAGTTGATCCCCGAATCCAGGACGAGGTTTAGAAAGCGTTCGGCATCGTGATCTTCCACCACGCGCACGCCCCAAGTCCTTGGGCCTCGCAGGCCCATGCTTCCGTAGCCCAATGGCGTGACTTCCAGGCCGGTCCGGCCCAGCTTCCTTTTGATCATCGATTTACCTTGATCCCAGCAGAGGTCGGACCCCTTCGACGTGGAAAAAAACCAGGTACTTGCTCTCCTGCTGGCTGATCGGCGGCGAGAGACCGCGATGGACAGCCTGGATCTTTTCCGGATCCGTTTCCTCTGCAACGACACGCAGCGACAAACGTTTCCCTAGAAATTCGCCGCCGTCTTCGATGAACAGGTAGGAGGCACTCGGGTTGCGCCAGACATTTTCATGCGATAACCGTTCGGCCATGATAAAGCAGCATGTCCCATCATCCGCGGGGTCCAGGAAATAGGGCTTGGCGTAAATCGCCTGATTCACTTGACCGGCCGCGTCGGTGGTCGCGAGGACGCCAACCCCCTGGGCCTGTTGGAAATATTCGCTGAGCGTCATTTTGGTTCTCCGTGTAAGTTGTTAAGAACAGGTTTTCCGTCATCGGCTGCGTCGGATACCCGAGCGGATGGCTTCAGCACAGGAGCGACCAAACCCATCAGAGAAAATGCGGTGATGACCAGGCTGTGAGCGATCTCGCCGCTGGCGATCATCCCGGGGATGTCGGCCAACGGCCGCTCGAAGACCTCGATCAATT